>CAMVJI010000022.1 GCA_947167765.1 uncultured Butyrivibrio sp.
TTATACTTTTGAAGTTAACGGTATTGTATATCAGCTTCCTGTAACCTATAAACAGTTAGTTAATGGCGGCTTTGAACCGGACTCTTCAGGAGATACGATCATCCCTGCCGGGGAAGAATTTTACTTTGAGAGATATTACCTTGGAAATGAGTATAGCAAGCTGGACTTTGGTGTTCTTAATACCCTTGATCACGATGCGCCTCTTTCAGAGCTTCAGATCACTTTAGTCAACGGCAATATCTTCAGGTGGAACAAGTACGCGACCTACCCCTACAAGATAGCTCAGGGCATAGAAGTTGATAAGTATTTTATCCAGGATGTGGAAGAGAGATTTGGTGAGCTTTCTATACCTGAGGATCACGTGGAAGATGTTGGCGGTGGCAAGATGTACTACTATGAATACCGCTTTGATACGGGATTTTATCGCTTCTTTGTACAGGAGAGCGGAAGACTTGCGGGTATCAGGATGTGCAGATATCACGATGAAAATGAGTAAGAAAAAAGATGGTCTTATGGCCATCTTTTTTTGGCTTTGTCATATTGTACATTGATCTCCTGAAGGGCAGCTGTGTCACCATCCATATTGTCCGGGTGATATAGCTTAACCAGGGAGCGGTATTTTTTATCCACGCTTTCACGGCTGTTACAGCCGGCGAAGAAATCAAAGGTACCCACATTGCTATTGGGTTTTGGCTCATGGAACCTTCCGCTATCGCGGCCATTTCTTGGATCGTCATAGTCATCTTCAAAGTCTTCTATATATTCATCGTCGTCATCATCGTATTCTACATCGTCATAGTCTTCATCGTAGTCTGCGGCGCATTCATCCTCGGGATAATCATCTTCGTCGTCCGAATCCTCAGGATAGTAATCATCTTCATCGTACTCATCTTCAGGATAGTAGTCGTCCTCATATTCTTCATCTTCATAGTCGTCGTCCGGACCATAGAACTCATCTGCTTTTCTTCTGCCGGAGTCTTTGATTTCTTCTTCAAGCATCTGATTTCTTTTTTTAAGAAGCCTTCCGTATTCTCTTTCTTCATGCCTTCTTCCAGCATCTGAAAACAGCCTGTAGTAGCGTGACATGGCCTGATGAATAAAGCTTTTCCCAATAAGGGCACCAAGCAGATATAGTATTGCGTCAGCTACAACGCTGAAAAACAGGATATTTCCGAAGCCTGCAAATACAAAGAAACATAGAAATACAGTCATTACAGGAATGAACATCAAAACAGTCAGGATCAAAAGCAGGATATAGGAAGCCTCCCCTTTATAGCTGTAAACTGACTCGATCCACCAAAGCTTTAAGCTTTCAAACATGGGAAGTATAACTAAAGAAGGGTCTTTAGAAAGCGGAATGCCTTGAGGGAGAGGATTACTTGCTGTAACAAGAACAAAGATACTTACCAAAAAGAGAAGTGCAAATATAATACTGGTGATCGGGAGAAATACAAATAAGAGCTTGAGCCCTTTTAAACATGCCCTGAAAAACCATGTCAGCAGAGAAAAGAAAGCTTTAAGGGCGTAAAGAAGAGCATTAGTTATTGATTTTATCCCCATTGATAACAAAGAAGCCATTTAAACCAACCTTTTTTCATAGTCTAGAAATCATTATCCTATTATTGAATGCAAAAATCTAGTACCACAGCTCAAAATGTGATATAGTGTAATTTGATATTTTGCGTGCATTTTGGTTTATAGGAGGAACGATTATGGATGTCGACTTGCCTTCAGCCAGTATAGTAGCGTTTTTTATCATTCTTATCATAGACATATTTGTACATGGTTTTCAGGTTGCAATAGACCATGTCAGCAAGGATGAGATTGAAAAGAAAAGCGCATCCGGCAAAGACAAGATAGGCGAAAAGCTGCTTAAGCTTTTTGAGAATGAAGCTGTACATATTGAGAGGATGCAGATCCTTTCAATAGTTATGAACATGATCCTTGGAGGTTTTGTTGCCTGCAAGATAAGCGTGTACCTGGCTTCTTTATTTGGTGCACAGGTGGGATCATTACCTTCATTTGCGCTCTGTATACTTTCAGGAGCGGTAATAGCTCTAGTTATCATGTGCTTTGGAGTTATTATTCCAAGGAGACTGGCTGCAAGGAGCCCTGAGAAGTGGGCATATGCATGTTACTATCCCGTGTATTACCTTGGGCTTATATCTGCGCCCTTTTCGTTTTTAGCAGGGCTTATTGCCACTGGTATCCTTTATATCTTTGGGGTAAGGGGCGACGACAAGCTGGACGACGTTACAGAGGAAGAGATAAGAGATTCCATTGAAAAAGGTCAGGAGCAGGGCGTTATTCAGGAAGCTGAGGCAGACATGATCACCAATATCTTTGAGTTTTCTGACAAGGAAGCCCAGGATATCATGACCAACAGAAATGCCATGATGGCCATAGATGCCAATGTTAGCCTTAAGGAAGCTGTGAATTTCATGATGGATACCAACAATTCCAGATTCCCTGTCTACCTTGACGACATTGATCACATCATAGGTATCATGCACATCAGAGATGCAATGAAAAAGCTCTCTGAGGAGACAGATGAGGAGCTTCCCATCAGGAAGATTAAGGGACTTCTAAGACAGCCCAAGTTTGTTCCAGAGACCAGGAATATTGATTCTCTTTTCCACAGCATGCAGTCATCCAAGACTCAGATGGTTATAGTCATTGATGAGTATGGCCAGACCGCAGGACTTGTTACCATGGAGGACATTCTCGAGGAGATTGTCGGTAACATCATGGACGAGTACGATGAGGATGAGAACTATATCAAACCTACCAAGAACCCCATGGAGTTTATTGTAGATGGCAAGACTCCACTTGAGGTACTTGAAAAGAGATTTGATATCTCTTTTGAAAAAAGCGAATTTGAAACCTTAAATGGATATCTGATCTTTAAGCTTGACAGGATACCTGATCCGGACGAGGATTTCGAAGTAAAAGTTGGCGGCTATAATTTCAAGATCCTTTCTGTTCAGAACCACATGGTGACAAGTGTATTGCTTCAGAAGTTGCCAGAGGAGACTGAAGAGAAAGAGGAAGATGAATTAGAAATAGCAAAATAAGTAAACAGTTTTATGAAAGGAAGTTTTTTATGTCAGGACATTCAAAATTTGCAAACATCAAACACAAGAAAGAAAAGAATGATGCTGCAAAGGGCAAGATTTTTACAATCATTGGTAGAGAGATCGCTGTTGCAGTTAAAGAAGGCGGACCAGATCCTGCCAACAACTTTAAGCTTGCTCAGGTAATCGCCAAGGCTAAGGCTAACAACATGCCTAACGATACTATCGATCGTGGTATCAAAAAAGCATCAGGCGCTGAAGGTAACGTTGATTACAAGAACATCACTTACGAAGGATATGGTCCTGGCGGAACAGCTATTATCGTAGAGGCGCTTACAGATAACCAGAACAGAACTGCATCCAACGTTAAGGCTGCATTTTCTAAGGGAAATGGAAATGTTGGAACACCTGGATGCGTATCTTATATGTTTGACAACAAGGGCCAGATCCTCATTGATAAAGAGGAGTGCAGCATGTCTTCAGATGACCTTATGATGCTGGTACTTGATGCTGGCGCTGATGACTTCAACGAAGAAGAGGACAGCTATGAGATCCTTACAACACCAGACAATTTCCAGGCTGTTGTTGAAGCTCTCAATAATGAGAAGATTGCTACTGCTTCAGCTGAGGTAACAATGATCCCTCAGAACTATGTTGCAGTTACAGATCCTGAAAATGTTAAGCTTCTTACAAGAATCCTTGACCTTCTTGATGAGGATGATGACGTTCAGGCTGTATATCACAACTGGGAAGAGCCAGAAGAATAATAACGAATTAGACGGGGGTCCTAAAAATGAAACTAAGGCGAACATGGCCAGCAATATGCATCTGGGGGGTATTCCTACTTTTTGACATTGTGATGGTGGCAAGTTTATGTTTCTTTTTAGGACTTTTTCCATCTGATAAGGCTTTATACTATAGCGGTGGCATAGCGCTCCTTAGCGCCCTTGTCATGTCTGTGGTTACAATTTTACTTAGCAGGTTAAGCGATGCCATTGGCTTTAAAGCCCTTGGCGAAAAGACATTTTTTAATGTCCTTTATTCATGTCTGATAGTTCTTATCATTGGAGCTTCTGTTTACTACAGAGTGGAAATCCTGTCATCTACTGCAGGAGATATCGGTGGTAAGTACAGCCTCTATGAAAATGCCATGATAGGCGGACAGAATGTGACAGAAGAGTATGATCTTTTGTCCATTCTTTATTCCACTATTTTGCGGGGCATTCTTCTTTTTACAGGTAACATCATTTCAGTTCCATTCTTTTTCCAGATAGCATGCTTTACATTGTTTATGATCTGCAGCTATTTCACGGTAAAAAAACTATTGGGCAGGGCTGCAGCCTTTGTATATACCACCTATGTTGCTTTTATGCCTATATTTACCACAAGCTTTACAGGACTTACCCTTTCTACAGATTATCTGTTCATGGCTATGTTCGGAATAGAGTTCCTTGTGGTTGCCCTCTACCTAAGAGGAGCATATAAAGGCTCCTATACATCTGCAGGATACCTTCTTTGGTATATATTTGTGGGAATTGTAGTCGGATTTATGGCCTATGTGGACGCAGGAACAATAATCATGATCCTGCCATTCCTTGTGGCTGTGCTGTTTTTGTGCGGAAGAGATTACAGATATGATCTCGTAAGGCTTATCATTACTGTGCTTGTTGCTGTCATAACTTTCTTTTTAATGATCGCGCAGGAACTAGGTTTTGCTTACCTTCCTGAAAGACTTGATAACTGGGCATCATACTATTTCCACAACCTTAATACTTTCAGCATGTTCTGGATCTACACAGATCATAAGATACTGTATCTTATTACGGCTGTTGCCATGTCTGGAGTAATTGTGGGATTTTGGAAAAACAGAAAATTTGAGAGAATATCTCCATGGCTTTTGTCCATGTTGTTTATTTTTGCCACAGTGCCATTTATGGGCGCCACAAGAATGAACACCCAGGCTTTTGTGACAGTGTACTACGCATTTATCCTGGGATGCGTGGCATCTCTTATTATCACTCCTTCTGATGAGGTTGGAGAGTATATTGAGCCAGAGCTTTCTGAAGAAGAACTTGAAAAGATGGAAGAGATGTCTGAAGCTGCAGATGAGGAAATTCCTGACGAGGAAACCCCTGACAAAAAGCAGGATGAATCTGCTGATGATAATCGTATGGACGAAGTATCAGCCAGTGAGGAGAAAACTGTGGATGATTCGAATTTCACCACAGCTTCAGTAACTCCAGAAGAAGATGTTCATGCTGTTACACCTGACAATGTCATTCCATATGAGCCAGAACCGGAGCCTGAGCCTGTAAAAGAGCCAGCTCCAGAGCCTAAACAAAAGAGTGGACCTCGCTATGTTCCTGAGGGAATGGTACTTCCAGAGGATGACGATGACGTTGACCTTACGCCGCGCATGAAGATGCCAACCTTTGATAAGGTAGGCCTCGGAAGCGAAAGCGGTAAGCTTAAGGTTAAATCCAAGGAGGAGCATAAAGAGCCTTCACTCGAACCTAAAGATGATTTTGACATTGCCTTTACTGACGGCGATGATTTCGATATAAAGTAACACAAAGGAGACAAAATAATGAGATTGGAAGATTTATCTTCATACGAGATTATAGAGAGACGAAAGATCGATGATCTCAATTCAGAGAGCTTTCTTATGAGGCACAAAAAGACAGGTGCAAGAGTAGCTCTTTTGTCCAATGACGAGGAAAACAAGGTATTTGCAATTGGCTTTAGGACTCCTCCCAAGAACTCTACAGGTGTAGCTCACATTATTGAGCACACTGTTCTTTGCGGATCGGAGAAATATCCGGTAAAGGACCCCTTTGTTGAATTGGTTAAGGGTTCCCTTAACACGTTCCTCAATGCCATGACTTATCCTGACAAGACTCTTTATCCAATCGCAAGCTGCAACGATGCAGACTTCCAGAACCTGATGGATGTATATCTTGACGCAGTTTTCTATCCAAATATCTACAAGACTGACAAGATATTCAAGCAGGAAGGCTGGCACTATGAGATGGAGGATGAGTCTTCAGATCTTACCATCAACGGCGTTGTTTACAACGAAATGAAGGGTGCTTTTTCTTCTGCGGATGACGTGCTTACAAGAGAGATCATGAATTCTCTTTATCCCGATATCACCTATGGCATTGAGTCCGGAGGAGATCCAGATGTTATCCCTTCTCTTACCTATGAGGAGTATCTGGATTTCCACAGAAAATATTATCATCCTTCAAACAGCTATATTTACATGTATGGAAACATGGATATGGCAGAAAAGCTGGACTATATTGACAAGAACTACCTCTCAAAGTTCAAGCACATTGATGTTGACAGTAAGATCGAATTCCAGAAGACCTTTGATGAGCCAAGGCTTGTAAAGAAAGCTTATCCGGTACTGCCTGAGGATGAGATCAAAAAGAACACTTATCTTTCCTACAACTGCAGCGTTGGATCAACTCTTGATAAGAAGCTTTACATTGCCTTTGATATCCTTGACTATGCGCTTTGCTCAGCGCCTGGTGCGCCAATCAAAAAGGCCCTTATTGACAAGGGCATCGGCCAGGATGTTTACAGCGACTACGACAACGGCATTCAGCAGCCTATTTTCTCAATTGTTGCCAAGAACGCAGATGCAGATCAAAAGGATGAATTCGTAAATACTATTAGAGAAGTACTGTCAGAGCAGGTTAAAAATGGAATCGACAAGAAATCTCTTTTGGCCGGCCTTTCCTACGATGAATTCAAGTACAGAGAGGCTGACTTTGGAAGATTTCCTAAGGGACTTCTTTACGGGATCCAGGTCCTTGACAGCTGGCTCTATGACGATAACAGCCCATGGCTAAACGTAGAGGCCAATGATACCTTTGCGCAGCTGAGAAAAGAAGTAGATGGCAGATACTTTGAGGAACTTGTTCAGAAGTATCTTATCGATAACACTCACAGAACAGTAGTGATGCTTGAGCCCAAGCAGGGACTTACAGAGGAGAAGGATGAGGCACTTAAGGAAAAGCTTAAGGCTTACAAGGCTTCTCTTTCTAAAGAGCAGATAGACACTATTGTAAAGGAAACCAAAGAGCTTAAGGCCTTCCAGGATGAGGAGGATGCACCTGAGAATCTTGCCAAGATCCCGCTTCTTACTCTTGCCGACATGAAAAAAGAATCTGAGAAGTTCATTTATGAGCTTAGAGATGCTGATGGCACTAAGGTTCTTTTCCATGACATATTTACAAATGGTATCGCCTACATAAACTTTGTGTTTGATATGAAGGACCTTGATCCAGAGCTGCTTCCTTATGCATCATCCCTTAAAAAGGTTCTTGGAATGCTCAATACTGAAAATTACCAGTATGGCGATCTTTATAACGAGATCAATATAAGGACCGGTGGAATTAGCGGAGCTATCAGCACCTACACAGACTCTGAGGACGTTACCAGGTTTGTGACCAAGTTTGAGATAAGCGTCAAGGTACTTCATGATAACCTTGGCTATGCTTTTGAACTGGTAAAAGAGATCCTTACAAGAACCAGGTTTGATGATGTTAACAGATTAAAAGAAATCTTCTCAGAGCAGTATGCCCGCCTTCAGTCTGATCTTGCATCAGCAGGACATCAGAGCGCTGCACTTCGTGCCATGGGCTACGTTTCACCAGCTGCTTCTGTTTCAGACTTGAGCAGCGGAATAGGGTATTTCAGGCACCTTGAGAAGGTATTAAAGGCCCTGGAGACAGAGGATGGGGCAAAAGAGCTTATTGCTACATTAAAGAATCTCTGCAAGCTTATCTTCAGACCAGAAAACCTTCTTGTTGATATAACAGGAACAGCAAAAGAGTACGACGGAATAGAGGATGAGACCAGGAAGTTTGTAGCATCTCTTTATACAGATGAAGTGGCTAAGGGAAATCTTAAGATCACTACAACTAAAAAGAATGAAGGCTTTAAGACTGCTGGACAGGTTCAGTATGTATGCAGAGCCGGTAACTTTGCTTCCAAGGGATTTAAGTATACAGGGGCACTGAGAGTCCTTAAGGTCATGATGAGCTACGATTACCTTTGGAAGAATATCAGAGTTTTAGGCGGAGCCTACGGATGCATGAGCAGCTTTGCCAAGAACGGTGATGCAGCTTTTGTGACCTACAGGGATCCAAACCTTAAAAACAGTATTGATGTCTTTGAAAAGGCTGCAGATTATCTTGAGAACTTTGAAGATGATGACAGAGCAATCCTTCAGTACATCATCGGCGCAATATCTGACCTTGATACTCCTAAGACACCTTCCGCCAAGGGTTCGTATGGACTTACTGCTTACCTTTGTAATGCAAAGATGGAAAACATTCAAAAGAACAGGGATGAGCTTCTTGGCACAACCAGAGATACTATAAGAGAGCTTGCTAAATATGTCAGGGCATTTATGTCAGATGAGTGCCTTTGCGTAATTGGCGCAGCTGAGAAGATTGAAGAGAGCAGGGACCTCTTTGATAATGTGGAGCAGCTTATAGGCCGCTGATCTTTAAGTTTTGTTTTGAAGGAGGAACGTTATGAAAAAAAGAGATTGTTTATATAGGATTCTGGCAGCAACCTTCGGAGCAGCCTTAGTTCTTTCAGGATGCGGAGCATCAGGCTCCACAGCTGATTATGCTAAGAGCAGCGCAGATTCAGCGGCTTACGGTGTATATGAAGAAGCAGACATGGCTGGGGAAGCAGCTCCTGAAGCAGCAGAGTATGAAAATGGCTCCGGTCAGTCAGAAACAACAGTTAAGGATGACAGCAGAAAGCTCATTACAACTGTAAATATGTCAGCTGAGACAGAAGACCTGACAGCCACAATGACCAATATTGAAAAGAAGGTTTCTGAGCTTTCAGGCTATATTGAGTCCAGCAATATCTACAATGGTACAAGCTATTCTGGCTATTCCAGTTCAAGAAGCGCGGACCTTACCATAAGAATCCCGGCTGAGCACCTTGATGAGTTTGTGGAGTCTGTAGAAGGAAACAACAATATTACCAACAAGTCAGTTAATGTTGAGGATATCACTCTTTCCTACGTTGACACCCAGTCCAGGAAGAATGCACTAAGGACTGAGGAAAAGAGACTTCTTGAGATCTTAGAGTCTGCCGAGACAGTAGAGGACCTTGTTACAATTGAGGATAAGCTTGCTGATGTCAGATACGAGCTTGAGAGCATAGAGTCACAGCTTAGAAGCTATGACAATCAGGTAAATTACAGCACTGTGTACCTTAATGTATCAGAGGTTGCCAGATTTACACCTGTTGAGAAGGAAAATGCTTTTGTTAGAATGGGCAAGGGCTTTATGGAGAACCTTTCCGATGTGGGAAGCGGTATTGTAGAGTTCTTTGTATGGCTGGTTTCTCACCTTCCACAGATACTGCTGTTTGTTATCGTTGTTGCTATCATGGTATTTATCATCAAGGCTATTGATTCATCAGCCAAGAAGAAACGTATCAAAAAGATGGCAATGATGCAGCAGAATTCTTTTGCGGCGCAGCCTCTGCAGCCAAACGTGCAAAATCAGGCCATGCCTGTAAACACAGAAAAAGGACAAAATGGAAATAAATAACAGTTTTAAAACAGGATTTATAACACTGATCGGTCGTCCCAATGTTGGTAAGTCAACACTTATGAACCACCTTATTGGACAGAAGATCGCAATAACCTCCAATAAACCTCAGACCACCAGAAACAGGATACTTACTGTTTATACGGATGATGAGTGCCAGATGATATTCCTTGATACTCCAGGCATTCAGAATACAAAAAACAAGCTTGGCGAGTATATGACCAAGGCTGCCAAGAGCACTATTTCTGAGGTGGATGTGGTACTTTGGCTTGTGGAGCCCAGCACCTACATCGGAGAGGTTGAAAAGTCTATCGCAGAGGACCTTAAGTCCTGCAAGAGTCCTGTGATCCTTGTTATCAACAAGATCGATACAGTATCAGAGGAGTCTCTTTCCAGATTTGAAGAGGCTTACAAAAAAGAGATGGACTTTGCCAAGGTTGTCCGCGTAGCTGCCCTTAAGGGACAGAACATAGATGAGGTCATGGGGACTATCAAGCAGTTCCTTCCTTACGGACCTCCATTTTATGATGAGGACACAATAACTGACCAGCCTGAGAGGCAGATAGCTGCTGAGATCATAAGGGAAAAGGCCCTGCGTCTTTTAAGGGACGAGGTTCCCCATGGAATCGCAGTAACAATAGAAAAGATGAGGGAGAGGGAAGATAACCCGGACCTAATGGACATAGAAGCCACCATAATCTGTGAGAGGGATTCTCATAAGGGCATTGTTATTGGCAAGGGTGGCACAATGCTAAAAAAGATTGGATCAGCAGCAAGAAAAGATATTGAAGAGATGGTTGAATGTCAGGTAAACCTTCAGCTTTTTGTTAAGGTAAGAAGAGACTGGAGAGACGATAACAATCAGCTCAAAAACTTTGGCTACGATTCAAGGGACTTTAAGTAGGAGCATAGATGCAGGATTTTGTATCTGTAAGAGGAATTGTTTTAAAACATACTCCAAGTGGGGACTACGACTGGGTAGCCACAATATTTACTGCTGACAGAGGAAAGATAACAGCCTTTGCCAAGGGAGCAAGAAAACCTTCAGGAAGGCTGTCCGGTTGTGTAGAGCCCTTTTGTTTTGGAACCTTCAAGCTCTTTGTTGGAAAAAGCTCATACAATATTATAGAAGCAGACATAGAAAACTACTTTGAAGGCTTTCGAACTGACCTTGAGGGTGCATGCTTTGGGACATATCTTTTAGAGCTGTGTTCCTATTACACAAGGGAAAACAACGAGGATGTGGAGCTTTTAAATCTCCTTTACCTGTCTCTTAGAGCTCTTTTAAACAAATCTCTTAGAAACAGCCTTGTAAGATGTGTATTTGAACTGCGGGCTCTTGTCATAGAGGGAGAGTATCCGGGAGAACCTTCAGACGTGGAGCTTTCTGATTCAGCAAGATATGCTCTTTCATTTATTGTGTCTACGCCCCTTGAAAAGCTCTTTACATTTAGCCTTACTGACGAGGCGCTCACAGAGTTGTGCAACGTATCAAGGCTGTATAGGAACAGGTTTATTGACAGACCTTTAAAGAGCGCGCAGATGCTAGAGAGCTTTGATGCTTTCTATTGAAAAAGAAAAATGATTTGGATATAATTACCTTGTTTGCGAGGTGGGAAGTTTTGGATTTTTACGGTAAATTCGCCGAAAAAGGCTCTTTTAACAAAATAGCAGCAGCTTGTAGTATGGCATTGTGTCTTGCGCTTATGGCTTCAGGATGCGGCCAGCAAAGAGAAAATGTCACTACAATGACCATTGATTCTGAAGGTAAGGTTTCATATGTGATCTATGAGGATTTCTCAGAGGATTACTACGACGTAGCAGAGCTTTCAGACATGGCAGAAAAAGAGATCGCTGAGTACAATTCAGAGTATATAAGTGAAAAAGTGGCTCTTTTAGGCACAGAGGTTATTGAAAATGAGGACCAATCCAGGGTAAAGCTTGAAATGACCTTTGACAGCTGTCAGGACTTTTCTAATTTTAATCAGGAGTTCCTGTTTTATGGAACTGTAAAGGAAGCAAAAGAACAGGGCTACAAGATTTCTACGGGCCTTGTGGATGCCAAAGGGGAAAAGCTTCCTGATTCTTACCTTGAGGACCACGAGGACAGACACATAGTCATCACCGATGACAGGTCAAGGATCAAGGCTCCATACAGCATCGAATACATGTCCAATGGGACAATATTAAATGGCAAAAAAGAGGCTGACATTTCTGCAGTAACAGCGGATACAGTACAGCTCCTTCTTTCAAAATAAGAAATAATTATAGAGAGGATTATTTGATCATGGAAAAATCAGCTAAGACAATGGATAAGATAGTTGCACTGGCCAAGGCCAGAGGATTTGTTTATCCTGGTTCAGAAATTTATGGCGGACTTGCAAACACTTGGGACTACGGTAACCTTGGTGTTGAGTTCAAGAACAACGTCAAGAAAGCATGGTGGCAGAAGTTCGTACAGGAGTGCCCACACAACGTAGGTGTAGACTGTGCGATCCTTATGAACCCTCAGACCTGGGTTGCTTCAGGACATCTTGGCGGATTTTCCGATCCTCTTATGGATTGTAAGGAGTGCCACGAGAGATTCAGAGCTGACAAGATCATCGAGGATTTTGCAGCTGAGAATAACATTACTTTAGAGTCATCAGTTGATGGATGGTCTCACGAGGACATGGAGAACTTCATCAAGGAGCACAACATCCCATGCCCATCATGTGGCAAGCACAATTTCACCAGCATCAGAGAGTTCAACCTGATGTTCAAGACTTTCCAGGGTGTTACTGAGGATGCCAAGGACACTGTATATCTTCGTCCTGAGACAGCACAGGGTATCTTCGTAAACTTCAAGAATGTACAGCGTACATCCCGTAAGAAGGTTCCTTTTGGAATCTGCCAGATCGGTAAGAGCTTCAGAAACGAGATCACACCTGGTAATTTCACTTTCCGTACAAGAGAGTTTGAGCAGATGGAGCTTGAGTTCTTCTGCAAGCCAGGAACACAGACTGAGTGGTTTGAGTACTGGAGAAAATTCTGCTATGAATGGCTTCTTAGCCTTGGCATTGACAAGGAGAATCTGCGTCTTCGTGATCATGATCCAGAGGAGCTTTCATTCTACAGTGATCATACAACAGATATTGAGTATGCATTCCCATTCACAGACTGGGGTGAGCTTTGGGGAATCGCATCAAGAACCAACTACGACCTTACACGTCACCAGGAGACATCTGGTGAGCCTATGGACTACTTTGATGACGAGACCAATGAGAAGTACATCCCTTATGTTGTTGAGCCATCACTTGGTGCAGACCGTGTAACTCTTGCCTTCCTTTGCGAAGCATATGATGAGGAGAACATCGGAACTGAGGACAAGCCTGATATGCGTACAGTGCTTCATTTCCATCCAGCACTTGCTCCTGTTAAGATCGGTATCCTTCCTCTTTCCAAGAAGCTTAACGAAGGTGCTGAGAAGATTTATGCCCAGCTTTCCAAGAAATACAACTGCGAGTTTGATGACAGAGGAAACATTGGTAAGAGATATCGTCGTCAGGATGAGATTGGAACACCTTTCTGCATTACTTATGACTTTGATTCTGAGACAGATAACAAGGTTACAGTAAGGTTCAGAGACAGCATGGAGCAGGAGCGTATCGCAATTGATGAGCTTGAGGCATTTTTTGCTGATAAGTTCGATTTTTAATGATATAGGGATTAAAGACCAAAAGCTGATGTGCTTGCACAAATCAGCTTTTGGTTTTGAAGACCGAACATATATGAGGAAGTAGCACGATAGTGCGGATTCCGAATGTATGTAGGATTGCGAGAGCAAGGCGAAGCAATCCGTATATCATGTTATATATTTAGGAGGATTATAATGAGATCATTTACAGCTGACGAGCTTAGAAAAGCTTGGAAACAGTTTTATATTGACAGAGGACACGTTGACTGCGGCGCTGTTTCGCTTGTTTCAGACGGTTCCACAGGCGTTATGTTCAATGTTGCTGGTATGCAGCCACTTATGCCATACCTTCTTGGTAAAAAGCATCCTATGGGAACAAGACTTTGCAATGTCCAGGGATGTGTTCGTACCAATGACATTGATTCAGTAGGTGACAAGAGCCATGGCACATTCTTTGAGATGATGGGAAGCTGGTCACTTGGTGACTATTTTAAAAAAGAGCGTTGCCAGTGGAGCTTTGAACTTTTGACACAGCTTTTTGGATTTGATGCTGATCACCTTGCAGCAACTGTTTTTGCAGGTGATGAGAATGCTCCAAGAGATGAAGAGGGCGCTAAATACCGTATCGAGTCTGGATTTAAGCCTGAGAACATTTTCTATCTTCCAGCAGAGGACAACTGGTGGGGACTTGAATATGGCCCATGCGGACCTGACAGCGAGATGTTCTATGTTAAGGATGTTCCTGACTGTGGTCCTGACTGCGGTCCTGGATGCCACTGCGGTAAGTACACTGAGATCGGTAACGACGTATTCATGCAGTATGAAAAGCATCACGACGGAAGTCTTACCCCTTTATCACAAAAGAACGTTGATACAGGATGGGGACTTGAGCGTATCCTCGCTTTCCTTAACGGCGTAGATGACGTTTACAAGATCGATCTTCATGCTCCGGTTATCGCTTACATTGAAAAAGAGAGCGTCATCAAGTATGAGGCAGATGAAAAGACAACAAGATCCATGAGAATCCTTGCTGATCACACACGTACATCCGTAATGCTCATTGGAGATGAGGCTAAGCTTCTTCCTTCGAACACTGGCGCTGGATATATCCTTAGAAGACTTATCCGCCGTGCTGTAAGACATGCAAGAACGCTTGGACTTAATAAGGATCAGATCCTTGGAGTTGCACAGATCTATATTGATGAGTATAAAGACAGCTATGAGAATCTTGCAAAGAATGAGAAATTTGTTCTTACTGAGCTTGAGAGAGAGATCGTTCGTTTCGAGTCAACTCTTGAGAATGGTATGAAGGAGTTCAAGAAGATCCTTGATAAGACTTCTGAAGCTGGAAAGAAGGAAATTGAAGGTAAGGATGCGTTCTTCCTTTATGATACATTTGGATTCCCTGTAGAGCTTACTATTGAGCTTGCAGAGGAAGAGGGCTTTACTGTTGATGAGGAAGGCTTTAAGGCATCAATGGAAGAGCAGAAGCAGAAGGCCAGAGATAATCAGAATTTCTCAGCTAATCTCACAACTGGCGCAGGAGTATTTGATTCACT
Organism: uncultured Butyrivibrio sp.; assembly: GCA_947167765.1. GTDB lineage: Bacteria > Bacillota > Clostridia > Lachnospirales > Lachnospiraceae > Butyrivibrio. The sequence continues at coordinate 14,900 of CAMVJI010000022.1, forward strand.
TCCTGAGGATGTTACATCTGAGTTTGTTGGATACACCAGCATTTCCTGCGAAGGCAGTGTAGTTGCAATTGCAGCAGGTGATGCTCTTTCTGAGGAGCTTGCAAGCGGTGCTGAGGGAACTATCATCACAGACAAGACTCCTTTCTACGGAACCATGGGTGGACAGGTTGGAGACATCGGTGTTATTGAGGGCGATGGCGGATCAAAGTTTGAAGTCCTTGAGACTATCCATGTAGCTGGCGGAAGAACAGCTCATGTTGGTAAGGTTGTTTCCGGATCATTTAAGGTTGGCTCTAAGGTAAGCCTTAAGGTTGATGCTGAAAACAGAGCTAAGACCTGCCGCAATCACTCAGCAACCCACCTTCTTCAGAAGGCACTTCGTGAGGTTCTTGGTGACCATGTTGAGCAGGCTGGTTCCTATCAGGATCCAGATAAGACAAGATTTGACTTCTCACATCACCAGGCTATGACAGCAGAGGAAATCAAAAAGGTTGAGGATCTTGTAAATCAGAAGATCGCTGAGGCACTTCCTGTTGTAACAGAAGAGATGTCTATGGAAGAGGCTAAAAAGACCGGAGCTATGGCTCTGTTCGGAGAGAAGTATGGCGACAGAGTAAGAGTAGTTAAGATGGGTGATTTCTCCATCGAGCTCTGTGGTGGTACTCATGTATCAAATACAAGCCACGTAGGAATCTTTAAGATTGTTTCTGAGAGCGGCGTAGCAGCTGGTGTTCGTCGTATTGAGGCTCTTACAGGCAGCAACGCAAGAGATTATTATGTAAATGTTGAAAATACACTTGATGATGCAGCTAAGGCACTTAAGACCAATCCTTCTGACATCACAGTCCAGATCAAAAAGCTCCAGGAGGAGCTTAAGACTCTCAGAAGTGAGAACGAGTCCTTAAAGAGCAAAGAAGCTCAGGCAGCTCTTGGTGATGTTTCTGACCAGGTAGAGGAAGTTAATGGAGTAAAGCTCCTTTGCGCAGCACTTAAGGGTGTAGACATGAACGGCCTTAGAGATCTTGGTGATCAGATGAAGACTAAGCTTGGCGAAGGCGTTGTCGTTCTTATTTCAGAAGCAGATGGAAAGGTTAACCTTGTTACCATGGCAACTGATGGTGCTATGGCAAAGGGAGCTCACGCAGGCAACCTTGTTAAAGCTATCGCACCTAAGGTAGGCGGTGGCGGCGGTGGCCGTCCTAACATGGCACAGGCTGGAGGCAAGAATCCTGCAGGCATTTCCGATGCTATTGCAGAAGCCAGGAAGGTACTTGCTGAACAAATTGGCTGATCTTTCAAAAAAACTTCTTGACGACAAATGTTTTTATGATATAATTATTGATGTTATGTGAGTCAAAAGGGCTCAAAGCATAGCAAATAACCCAATCAGTCATGTACTTGAAGGGACTGAAGGGAGGGTAAGAGTAGAGATGTCAACTGTAGTAGTAAAAGAAAACGAGACTTTGGATAGCGCACTGCGTCGTTTTAAGAGAAGTTGCGCAAAGGCTGGTATCCAGCAGGAGATCCGTAAGAGAGAGCACTACGAGAAGCCTAGCGTAAGACGCAAGAAGAAGTCTGAGGCAGCAAGAAAGCGCAAATATAACTAAATCAAAGAGAAAAGTCCTTGGATGTTTTCCAAGGATTTTTTTTTAGAAAGTTTGGGATTTGGCGGATGGTAAAACTCATTGTTTGGGCGCTTATAATCATAGTCCTTATTGCTGTAATATATCATGACACCCATAATTTCAAAATATATGAGTATGAGGTATGTTCCAACAAGGTTAGTGGCGATTACACTTTTGTTTTTCTCACTGACCTTCATAGTTATGTCTTTGGTAAGGACAACGACAGGCTCATAAAGGCAATCGATGACATTCATCCGGATGCCATTTTATCTGCCGGAGATATGTTTACATCCCATCACCGCGATGGGAAGTTTCATCCGGAAATAGCTTATTCTCTGCTTAAGAGACTTTCCAAAAAGTACCCTTTTTATATTTCTAACGGCAATCACGAGGAAAAGATCAAAGAGAGCAGGGCTATATTTGGCAATGCTTTTGACAGATATAAAGAGAGCCTTAAGAGAGAAGGGCTCATTTATCTTGATAATGAGTCGGCAGATTTTAATAAAGACATCAGGATAACGGGGCTTTGCCTTCCGACAGCATATTTTAAAAAGATAGTAAAAAAGGAGATGGAAAGCGATCTCTTAGACAGGAAGATTGGTGGTATTTCGGCTTCTGAAAAAGAGAGATTCCAGATCCTTATTGCACATAATCCCCTGTATTTTGATGAATACAGGAAGTGGGGCGCAGACCTTACTGTTTCAGGTCATGTTCATGGCGGTATCATAAGGCTTCCCTTACTTGGAGGAGTTATTTCTCCTTCGATAGCTCTTTTCCCCAAATACGATGGAGGGAAGTATGTTAAGGAAGGAAAGACCATGATCCTTAGCAGAGGCCTTGGAACCCACACAATACATGTAAGATTATTCAACCCTGGAGAGGTATCTGTTATCAAAGTGAGGGGTAAGTCAGATGTCACTTGAAGTTAAGCTGCAGGTGTTTGAAGGACCACTTGACCTTCTTATGCACCTCATTGATAAGAACCAGATAGATATTTACGATATTCCTATTGTTACCATAACGGAGCAGTACATGGAATATATTAATGCCATGCAGAAAGAGGACATGGAGGTTACTTCCGAGTTCCTTGTAATGGCAGCTACACTTATGAACATCAAATGCAAGATGCTTCTTCCTAAGGAAGTTAACGAAGAGGGTGAGGAAGAGGATCCAAGAGCAGAACTTGTTGAGAAACTTCTTGAGTACAAGATGTACAAGTACATGGCCTATGAGCTACGGGACAGGCAGATGGATGCTGGCCTTCAGTGGTTTAGGCAAAAGAATCTTCCAAAGGAAGTCAAGGACTATGAGATGCCCATCGACTTTTCTAATCTCATTGGCGATACAACCCTTGTCAAGCTCAATGAGATATTCCAGGACCTCCTTAAGAGACAGGAAGATAAGGTGGACCCCATAAGGAGTAAATTTGGCAATATCGAGAAGGAAGAAATCGACATGGATGCCAAGACTCTTTTCATCAAGGCTTACATTAGAGAACACAAGACCTTCAGCTTTAAGAGTTTACTGGAAAAACAGTCCAGTAAGACAGAGATAATCGTTACATTCCTCGTTATCCTTGAGGAGATGAAGCTGGGCGAGATTGAGATAGAGCAGGATGGCACCTTTGGTGACATTATGATCACATCAAGAAAGGCAAGCTGATATGACCAGAGAAGAAGGCGCAAGTATAGTAGAAGCTATTCTTTTTACCATGGGAGATTCAGTTGAGATATCATCCCTTGCAAAGGCGATGGAAACTGATGTCAAGCAGGTAAAGGATTATATTGCATATTTAAAAGAAAAATATGAAAAGGCAGACAGCGGAATAGGAATATTGGAGCTGGATAAAGCTGTGCAGCTGTGCACCAAGAAAGAGATGTATGAGTATCTTGTTAAGATCGCCAAGGCTCCAAAGAAGGCAGTTCTTACAGATTCTCTTATGGAAACACTGTCAATCATCGCCTACAAGCAGCCTATTACAAGGCTTGAGGTTGAGAAGATAAGAGGTGTTAACAGTGATCATGCTGTCAACAGACTTGTGGAGTTTGGACTTGTCCAGGAGCTTGGAAGACTGGATGCTCCAGGCAGACCGCTCCTTTTTGGAACCACTGAGGAATTCCTTAGAAGCTTCGGCGTCCGTAGTCTTGAAGAGCTGCCAGTTATAGGAACTGTGCAGGTTGAGGAGTTTAAGGCTCAGGCGGAACATGAAGTTCAACTAAAACTTGATATTTAAAAATGCAGGTAGAATGTGAATTATTTAGCATTCTACCCTTTTTTTTGAGGATTTTTATGTTATACTATACTGTGACTAAAGTTGCGATATTTGTGCATAAAAATATATTTACGGAGGTAAAGAAATGAGTAGTTCTTCACAAGCGAGTCAAAGAATTAATGCTTTGCTCGATGAAAACAGTTTCGTTGAAATTGGCGCACTTGTGACCGCAAGAAGCACAGATTTCAATTTGAAACAGGAAGAGACACCTTCAGACGGTGTAGTAACCGGCTATGGTGTTATCGACGGTAATCTGGTGTATGTATACAGCCAGGATGCGTCAGTACTTGGCGGATCAATTGGCGAGATGCATGCTAAGAAGATCGTTCGCCTGTATGAGCTGGCTATCAAGACCGGTTCACCTGTTATCGGACTTATCGATTCAGCAGGACTTCGTTTGCAGGAAGGTGCAGATGCCCTTAACGCATTCGGAGAGATTTATCTTAAGCAGGTGGAGGCTTCTGGAGTAGTGCCTCAGATTACTGCAGTCTTTGGCGCGTGTGGTGGCGGACTTGCACTTATTCCATCTATCACAGACTTCACATTCATGGAGGAGAGCAAGGCTTCTTTATTTGTTAACTCACCTAACGTACTTGAGGGCAACTATAAGGAGAAGCTTGACACTTCAAGTGCTAAGTGGCAGAGCCAGGAAACTGGTAACGTAGACGTTGTAGCTGATGAGGCTTCTGTTTACGCACAGATCAGAGAGCTTGTTTCCATGCTTCCTTCAAACAACGAAGATAGCGACAATTTTGAGGATTGCACAGACGACCTTAACAGAGTATGTGAGAACCTTGATGGCGCTATGGCTGATCCAGCAGTTATTGCAGGTCAGATTTCAGACAACGGCGTATTCTTTGAGACCAAGAGAAACTACGCAAAAGAGATGGTTACAGGATTTATCAGACTCAATGGTGCTACAGTGGGTCTTGTTGGTAACCGCACAGCAATCTTTGACGAGAACGGCAAAGAAGCTGAGAAGTTTGATGATAAGCTTACAGCTCATGCATGTGAGAAGGCAGCTGATTTCGTAGAATTCTGCGACGCTTTCGATATCCCTGTTCTTACTCTTACTAATGCAACAGGCTTTGGCTCAAGCAAGTGCGATGAGAAGCACGTTGCCAAGGCTGCTGGTAAGCTTGTATATGCTCTTGCAAATGCTACAGTACCTAAGGTTAACGTTATCACAGGTAAGGCCTTTGGCAGCGCATATGTGATCATGAACTCCAAGGCTATCGGTGCTGATGTTACTATCAGCTGGCCAGATGCTCAGATCGGTACAATGGATGCCAAGTTTGCAGCTAAGATTCTTTGCGATGGCAAGGATGCTGAGACTGTTGCTAAGACTGAGACTGAGTATGCAAATCTCCAGAACAACGTAAGAAGTGCAGCAGCAAGAGGCTATGTAGATGAGATCGTTGAGCCTGCTGACACAAGAAAGTATGTTGTTGGAGCTTTCGAGATGCTTTTTACAAAGAGAGATGAGCGTCCTGCCAAGAAACACGGCACAGTTTAATGAAGGGAGCACTCAAAATGAAACATAAAATCTTAGTTTTGGGCGTGATGATGGCATCCCTTCTTGGACTTACTGCATGTGGCGCAGATACCACAAACTACAACACAGTAGAGGGAAGCAGATATCACTCCGAACTGTTTAAAACGGAAAACATCGTTGAATATGCTAAATATGTTGAGAATGATGCCTTTGAAAAATGGTTCCTTAGCGGTGTTACTCCTGAGAATTTTGAAGAGAAGGCATATTTTGATCTTGCCATGAACTTCAATAACATGTCTGGCGATCTGTCATTCAATGATGCTTATTACAATGTAAATGAATCAGGTTATGACAGCTGGTACAAGTCAATTGAGAGCCTTGGCTACAATTCGCTTGAGACATTGCAGTCTGATGTTGAGGTTACAGATGTACAGTACTACATCAATAAAGAGGGAGTTCTTGTTATTGACGCTACTGTTCAGGGAATCAAGCGCTCAGCTCTTATGGAAATCTATATGGGCAACGATTTCGTTCCTACAGACATCGGTGTAACTGTTAACAGATCAACTGCTGAGAAGCTTGAAAATGCCGGACTTAATACACTTCTTGGTATGGGAATGGCCTTTGCTGTCCTCATCATAATTTCACTTATTATTTCTTTGTTCCCACTTTTATTTGGTGGTAAAAAGAAGAAGGTAAGTGATAAAGAGATCGCACAGCAGGCAATTGACAACACAACTGCACAGATTGCAGACAAGGAAGACCTGGCAGGAGATGCTGAGCTTGTAGCAGTTATTGCAGCAGCAATAGCAGCATATGAGGGAAGCGCTAGTACTGACGGATTCCAGGTAAGATCAATAAGAAAAGTAAATACAAATTGGAAAAAGAATAGATAAGATTCTTTGAAAGGAGAAACAATGAAGAACTATACAATAACCGTTAACGGAAACGTATATGATGTAACAGTAGAGGAAGGTGCAGGCACAGGTGCAGCACCAGTAGCAGCTAAGGCCCCTGCAGCAGTAAAGGCTCCAGCAGCTCCAGCTAAGAAGGCTAGTGCAGGCGCTGGATCAGTCAAGATCGAGGCAGGTGCAGCAGGTAAGGTTCTCAGAATCGATGCAAATGTAGGACAGGCTGTTAAGAAGGGCGACACAGTAGTTACTCTTGAGTCTATGAAGATGGAGATCCCTATGGTAGCTCCTTCAGACGGAACAGTAGCAAGCATTGATGTAGCTGCAGGCGATGCAGTTGAGGCTGGAAGAGTTCTTGCAACCCTTAACTAATTTAGATGTAAGAAATACGAGTTTGAAAAAACAGAAAGAGGATACGAATGGATTACATAGTTAATACATTATCTAATCTCTGGCAACAGACCGCATTTACAACTATGTCACCTGGCAACTATATCATGGTTGTGGTTGCACTTGTTTTCTTGTATCTTGCGATTGCCAAGGGATTCGAGCCTTTGCTCCTTGTACCGATCTCATTCGGTATGTTACTTGTAAATATTTATCCTGATATTATGGCTGAGCCAACAGCTGGTGCTGCAGGTGGACTTTTGCATTACTTCTATATCCTTGATGAGTATGCTATCCTGCCATCACTTATTTTCCTTGGCGTTGGTGCCATGACAGACTTTGGTCCCCTTATTGCGAACCCTATCAGTTTCCTTATGGGAGCCGGAGCGCAGTTTGGTATCTTTTCAGCATATTTCATGGCTATCTTTTTTGGATTTAACGATCAGCAGGCAGCTGCTGTATCTATTATTGGTGGTGCTGATGGCCCTACATCTATCTTCCTTGCTAGTAAGCTTCATCAGACATCAATCCTTGGACCTATTGCCGTAGCAGCTTACTCATACATGGCTCTGGTTCCAATGATCCAGCCACCTATTATGAAGCTCCTTACAACTGATAAAGAGAGAAAGATCAGAATGCAGCAGCTTAGGGAAGTTTCCAAGCTTGAGAAGATTCTTTTCCCTATCGTCGTTACAATTGTTGTAAGCATGATCCTTCCAACAACAGCACCTCTTATCGGTATGCTGATGCTTGGTAACCTCTTCAGAGAGTCTGGCGTTGTTCGTCAGCTCCAGGAGACAGCATCCAATGCACTTATGTACATCGTAGTTATCCTTCTTGGAACATCAGTTGGTGCTACAACAAGTGCTGAGGCTTTCCTTAACACAACTACACTTATCATCGTAGTTCTTGGACTTATTGCCTTTGCCTTTGGTACAGCTGCAGGATGTCTTCTTGGTAAACTTCTTTGCTTCATTACAAGAGGCAAGATCAATCCTCTTATTGGTTCAGCTGGTGTATCTGCTGTACCTATGGCTGCCCGTGTATCACAGAAGGTCGGTTCAGAGTATGATCCTTCAAACTTCCTTTTGATGCATGCTATGGGACCTAACGTTGCCGGAGTTATTGGTACTGCGGTAGTTGCAGGTACCTTCATGGCGGTCTTTGGAGTTTAATTATTTGAATATACAGAAAGGATGAATATAGATATGGCAGAATTAGAGAAAAAACCAGTTCGCATTAATGAGACTGTTCTGCGTGATGCTCATCAGTCCCTGATCGCTACCAGAATGCCTACTGAGATCATGCTTCCTATCATTGAGACAATGGATAAGGTTGGCTACAATGCAGTAGAGTGCTGGGGCGGTGCTACATTTGATGCTTCAATGAGATTCTTAAAGGAGGATCCATGGGAGAGACTTCGTAAGCTTCGTGCAGGATTTAAGAACACCAAGCTTCAGATGCTCCTTCGTGGACAGAACATCCTTGGATACAAGCACTATCCAGATGACGTTGTTGAGTACTTCGTTCAGAAGTCTATTGCAAACGGTATCGACATTATCCGTATTTTTGACTGTCTTAACGACCTTAGAAACCTTGAGGCTTCTGTTAAGGCTTGTAAGAAAGAGGGCGGACACGCTCAGATAGCTCTTGCATATACACTTGGTGATGCATACACCCTTGATTACTGGATGAACATCGCTAAAGATATTGAGAACATGGGTGCAGATTCTATCTGTATCAAGGATATGGCAGGACTTCTTCTTCCTTACGAGGCAGAGAAGCTTGTTAAGGCACTTAAGAGCGCTACAAAGCTTCCTATCGACCTTCACACACACTACACTTCAGGTGTTGCCAGCATGACATACATGAAGGCTGCTGAGGCTGGTGTTGATATCATTGACTGTGCTATTTCTCCATTTGCGCTTGGAACATCACAGCCAGCTACAGAGGTTATGGTTGAGGCCTTCAAGGGACAGCCTTTCGAGACTGGACTTGATCAGAAGGTTCTTGCAGAGATCGCTGATTACTTCAGACCATACAGAGAAGAGTGCTTAAAGAGCGGTCTTATGGATCCTAAGGTTCTTGGTGTTAACATCAAGACTCTTATGTATCAGGTTCCTGGCGGAATGCTTTCTAACATGGTTAGCCAGCTCAAGGAGCAGAACGCAAGTGATAAGTACAACACCGTTCTTGAGGAAATCCCTCGGGTTCGTAAGGACTTCGGTGAGCCACCTCTTGTAACACCTTCTTCACAGATCGTTGGTACACAGGCGGTTATGAACGTACTTATGGGTGAGAGATACAAGGTTGCTACTGACCAGACCAAGGACCTTCTTGCTGGTGAGTATGGTAAGACAATCAAGCCTTTCAATCCAGAAGTTCAGAAGAAGATTATCGGCGACAGAGAGGTTATTACCTGCAGACCTGCTGACAGACTTAAACCAGGACTTCCTGAGTTTGAAGAGGCTGTTAAGCAGTACAAGCAGCAGGATGAGGATGTGCTTTCATACGCACTGTTCCCTCAGGTTGCTACAGACTTCTTCAAGTATCGTGATGCTCAGCAGAACAAGGTTGATGTTACAGCAGCAGATACTAAGAATGGCGCTTACCCAGTATAATTGTGGCTAGTTTTTAATAAATGAAATAAAAGAAATGAAATTTTGCTATGGTTACATACAAAATTTCATTTCTTTTTTATGTTTTGAAGGATTCTTTGTGATAAAATTTTATTATGAATGAGTACCGAAGACACAGACAAGGTAAAAAACCTGTTGAAATTGGAC
>CAMVJI010000023.1 GCA_947167765.1 uncultured Butyrivibrio sp.
ATAAATTGTCCATTTTTGCGCATAAAAAAAAGACATAAATCTCTTGTCGCTTGTCCAATATATCATAGACTTTTAGCTGCGTCAACACATTTTTTAATTATATACCACTTCCCTTTGAATAAAGAAACTAAGAAGGAACAAAACACAATCCACCGGGATCTTCACAAGAGCTTCAGATGCTCCAGGAACAAGGCCGTGGAAAAAGCTTACCAGAGCCCCGCTAAGCAGCATGATGCACACTGCCAGAAGGAAATATCTCACAGCCGCCCTGATCCTGCTGCCCTTTCCGCGAAATACCACCCGGTAATTAATAAGAAAGTTATACACAGCTGAAATGATCCTGGCAAAAATAGTTGAAACCATGATATATCCAATTGCCAGAGGAACGTTTTTAAGCACAGCACAAAAAATGCTAAACAGCACTATATCCACAACACTTGAAGATAGCGACGACACTAAAAACTTTAAAAATACAGTATAGATCCTGACTGAATCCTTGATAGGATTGAAATGGCTTGACCTGTTTTCTTCTAAATAAATAGTATTGATCGGTACCTCTTTTATCCTGATGCCAAGTTCCTTTGTGTCAAGGAGCATATTGGTCTCAAATTCAAACCTCTCTCCCTTTTCAGTCAAAAGAAATTTCATAAAGTCCGAAGATATCCCTCTAAGTCCCGTCTGGGTATCACTTATGCCAATTCCCACAAGGAACTTCATAACCTTGCTGGTGAGCTTGTTTCCAAAAACAGATCTGGCTGGAATTCCTGACTGATCAAAATCTCTGACTCCAAGTACAAGAGCCTTAGGATCCTCCAAAAGTGCCTGCATGCATTTCCTGATGTCTGAAACAGCATGCTGTCCATCCGAGTCTGCAGTCACAACACCAATAAGATCCTTGTACGTGCCAAGACAGTAATTAAAAGCAGTTTTCAGTGCTCTTCCCTTGCCCATATTAACAGCATGATCAAGAACAATTACCCCTCTTTCTCTGGCTGCTTCAAACAGATGACCGTAGGAACCCTCATCAGAGCCATCATTGACAACGATCACTGGCTCCACACCTTCAGCGCAAAGTTCATCCAAAAGTTTTATTAACTTCTCGTCCGGCTCATATGCCGGTATGATAACTGGTATCTGTCCACCCATCAATTTCCAACTTCCGCCAGGCTATACACAACTCCCGGCCTGTACTCTCCATTTTTTATAATTTCAGAAAAGACTTTTTCAGACCCACCTGTTTCATCTTCTACATATATATATTCTGCATGACTCGCCCTTATTTTGTCCATAATGGACTGCGGAGTATCTGCCTCTGCAAGGTAATCAGCATACACCAGTGGAACCGGTGAAGCCTCTTTATTTATATAGGCATTGTGAACCCAGTAATAATCGTGGCCATCTCTGAATATCAGCACTCTCTTTCCGAAGTAGCGCTCATCACTTACTGCCCCGGCTATTTTGCGTCCCTCATCACCTACCATATCTGATACACCAGCCACATCATCAGAAAGAGTAGCTCTGTATCCAGCAAGATATTTATACACTCCAGTGTAGTCAGTCGTCAAAAAGATGAACAAAAGCATCAAGGTCGCTGCAATTCTATAACTCTTGCCACTCTTTCTCTTAAGCCTGTTAAACATGATCCCTGACAGCAGGTAGAAACTTCCCAAAGTAAATGGCGCACAGTACCTGGCTATTGATATTCCCATGGCAAACGCATTAAGGTACTGGTCTTCTCCCTGGAATATAGAAATATGAGCAAGGAACACTATTCCATATGCGATAAGTCCCGTTATCAGGGTGAAAAGAGCTATCTTTTTAGTCTCTATTTTCCCAAGTATTTTCATATTATAAAGAATAAAAACAAAGAAAAATATAAGCAGCGCTGCTGCCAAAGCGGACAGATCAACAGTAAAGTTGTGATCTGAGTGCATTGGTTCAAAGACAAATCCTTCAGCAAAAAACTTTAGTTTATCCCCAGTGTTGTCAGGAGCTGTATAGTTGCCTGAAGTTGCCATTTTGATGGAAGCTCCGGTAAGCTTTGCAACTCTTCTGTTTATCAGACAAAAGATACCCCAGCTTCCAAAAAAGGCTCCCGCTCCAAAAACAGATGCCCATATAGCTTTATTTCTTTTGCCCATCAGCAGATAGAACACAAGAGCAAACAAAGTCCACTCAAATCCAACAGTCTTGGTAAGAAGCAGAACTCCTGCATAAAGAGCTACCCTTGCAAAGTAAAAGAAATTCCCATGGCCGCTGCTGTCATATATCGCAAGAAGGAGCGCTCCGTAAACTATTGCCATTGTCACATCAGCTGGAGTTCCGTAGTAGATGATACCGTTAAACACTCCAGGAATTAAAAGTGCCGCGATGACAAAGACCAGCGAAACAGCCCATTTTGCAACTTTTCCTGCTTTTGCGCCATCTGTATATTCCTTGATCTTTCCAAGGAGAGGTAAAAGAAATACTCCATTCAGGCAAAAATATCCAAGAAACTGGAGGCTCTCCGTATACTCTTTTCCCCTGATCTGTAAAAACAGCCACTTAGCAATTGAAGTAACTGGCGGATAATCACCAAACTCAGGCGATACGTTTCCATATTTTCCAGGAAATCCATTAAGGTAAAAAAGCTGCTTGGCATCCGAGGACCAGAAATTGATATCATCCCACCAGGTAAAGGCCATATCTTTAGTGGCAATCCCCACAATGGAAGCTACAAGAATAAACCATATAACATAAGGGTCTGCTATCAGCTTCAGGATATTCAAAAGTTCTGCAAAACCATTTCCCCCTGATCTTCTGGCCTTTAAAAAAACATTTGCCACCACAAGGCAGATAACAATGATCGCAATTGCAGCCACAATCTTCATTCCTCTAAAGAAAGCCAGAACGTAAAGCGTAAGTATAAGAGCTGCAAAAAATACTGTAATAACATCAAGAATATTCTTTTTATATCGAAGCGCCACGGTTCCTGATAATAGCAAAAGCGCCAAAATCACTATAAACAACATGCAAATCTTTTCCTTTTAATACCTTATTATCCTTTACATAATAATATACCCATGCAAAAAAGCACAACCAATTCTTAAGTTTCTATTAAATCTACTAAAAAGCGAATATATATGTTGACATTTGACGCTAATTAAGTAAAATGAAAGTAACTAAACGTGGCTAGATATGCCCTCGTGCGATAGATACCAAAGGATTGGTAGAGAGTAAGGACTCGTACGTATATCATGGAAGAAAGGAGGGGCATTATGGCAGGCATTTCTCTAAATGGTGCTTATAACCATTTCATACAGGATTATGTATCCAAAGATGTTGCACAGGCCGACGCCCATCGTAAGGATGAGCTTAGGGATGTGTATAAGTCTATTGCAAAAATAAACAAAAAATCCCCTCTTTATCTTTTAACAGACGACGACAGTTCCAGAAACGATGCTATAGATATAAAAGAAAAAGCACGTCAGCTCCAGGGCAGTATCAGAAGGCTCAGTGATCACGAAGACAAATCTTCATTGAACCACTCCTCTGCTTTTACTACTGACGAGGACAAGGTAAGTGCTTCTTATATAGGCAAGACTCCGGAAGAGGATATTGGAAACATTGAATTTGACATTGAGGTAAGCCAGCTTGCCAGCAGTCAGGTCAACAAAGGAAGATTCCTTCCTAAGGATTCAACCGGACTTCCAGCTGACAACTACGCATTTGATGTCAGGATCGATGGTCAGGAATACGAGTTCCAGTTCAGTATATATAATAACGACAAGAACATCGACGTACAGCAAAAGCTTGAAAAGCTCATAAACAAGGCAAATGTAGGGCTTTCAGCAAGGATCCTTGAAGATGGCGAGAGGTCAGCTCTTGAAATAGCCTCCACCCACACAGGTCTTAAGCAGGGCGAGATAAGCCAGTTTGAGATATTTGAATCATCCAGTGGTCTGGCATCTGGTTCCGTTGCATACCTTGGACTTGACAAGGTATCTGAACCGGCATCCAATGCTCACTTCACACTTAACGGCGAATCAAAGGCTGCCATATCCAATCACTTTACCGTTGGCGGCAAGTTTGACATCAATATAAAAGAAACAACTACTAATACAGGTCCTATACATGTAGGTGTTAAGAAAGATAATGAGGCTCTCGTTTCTCACGTCACCTCTCTTATCAACAACTACAACAGTTTTGTTCAGGATGCATCAGGCAAGACAGATGACAAGTTCAAGAGCAGTAAGCTAAGAAGCGAAATCATCGGAATAGCTCAGCAGCATCTTGCAAATGCTCAGGACATTGGAATCTCTCTTGAGGGCGACGGAACTCTTAAGATAGATGAAGAGCTTCTTAAGCAGGCGGCTTCAGGAAGTAGTTCTGCCGAGTCCCTTGAACCCGTAAACAATTTCGCCGACAGTCTTATAGATAAGACAAAAGACATCTCAGTAGACCCTATGAAGTACGTTGATCGTCCAGTTGTTAACTACAAGAACCCGGACAGCAGAGACTATACATCTCCGTACATTACCAGCGAATACTCAGGCATGATGTTCAACAATTATTGCTGAAACATCTTCGCCTTCAGTCCCTCTGCTGCAGAAGAGGCGACTTGAAATAATATAGCTGTCAGGATGGATCCTGCAGCAGAAGGCCCCGCGCATCATATGCCCGGGGCCTTTTTCATATCTATATGTTTTATCCTCTACTCATATCAAGTGCTGCCCTGACTACCTGGTCCATATTGTAGTACTTGTACTGACCAAGTCTTCCACCAAACAGGATATCAGGATATTCAGCCGCCAGCTCTTTATACTTCTCATAAAGAGAATTGTTCTTGTCGTCATTCATTGGATAGTATGGCTCATCGCCGTGCTTCCATGTAGCAGGGTACTCTCTTGTTATGATAGTTCCCTTGCCAGTACCATACTCAAAATGCTTGTGCTCTATTATCCTTGTGTATGGAACCTCTCTTTCAGTGTAGTTAACAACTGCATTTCCCTGGTAGTTGTCCACATCAGGAAGACTCTCAGTTTCAAACCTTAATGACCTGTACTCCAAAGTTCCAAGCTTGTATCCAAAGAACTCATCGATCATTCCAGTAAAGAGTATCTTGTCAAAGGTATCACCCTCTTGAGATGTATAAGGCTTAGCAGGAACTGATCCTTCAAGCTTAACAAAGTCGTAGTAATCAGTACCTGTTCTTACAGGTATTCCCTTAAGGAGCTTCTCCACAAGCTGTGTGTATCCGCCAACAGGGATTCCCTGATATCTGTCATTGAAATAGTTATTATCAAAGATAAATCTCATAGGGAGACGCTTTATTATAAAAGCAGGAAGATCTTTACAATCTCTCCCCCACTGCTTCTCTGTGTATCCCTTTACGAGCTTCTCGTAAATATCTCTTCCAGCAAGGCTAAGGGCCTGCTCTTCAAGGTTGTCAGCGCTAAACTCGCTGGTACCTTTTTCCCTGTTCATCCTTTCAATTTCCTTGTCAGCCTGGGCCTTTATTATCTTTTTGGCCTCTTTGGGAGTCTTGACTCCCCACATTTTGCTGAAAGTGTTCATATTGAAAGGAAGATTGTAGAGCTCATCCTTATATACAGCTACTGGACTGTTGATGTAATTGTTGAACTCCACGAACTCATTTACATAATTCCAGACCTCTTTGTCAGTGGTATGGAAAATATGGGCGCCGTACTTATGGACATTGATGTCCATCTCATTTTCAGTGTATATATTGCCAGCGATGTGATCTCTTTTATCAATCACAAGAACGCTCTTGCCTTTTTTATTGATTTCGTGGGCAAATACTGCTCCAAACAAACCTGCACCCACAACCAGATAGTCATACTTCATTTCCGCCCTCCTGATTTTAGAACAAAAAAACTCCGCTGATTATTATATCAAATCAGCGGAGTGTTTTCATCCTTAATTAGTCAGCCTGGTACTTATCAAGCTGTGAGAAGTCACCCATCATATCAAGGATCTTCTTTCTTCCAGCCTTGTTGAGCTTAACGTACTGCTGCATAACTCTGTTCTCAACGATCTTCTTGCCAAGATCTGTACCCTGTTCAAGTGTAGAAAAATCTACTGGGTTGAGATTGAGACGATCACACATCTTGATTACTGTTCCGTAAGCCATACCTTCGATTCCCCTATCTAATGCTGTTACAAGTGTACTGTATGGAATAGACATATCTATTGCAAACTGCCTAACACTTTTATACTGTGAAAGAATTTCTCTTTTTAAAATTTCAGCCTTTGTCATGGCACTACCTCCTTATTATTTCTTTTATCTTGTGAAATCTCTTTCCTTTTGCACAAATAAGAATAACACATAGACGATTTTTCGTCATTCACTTTTTGGGGGAATTTTCGAATAAAAAATTAGAGACTTTGCCTACTATTTTTTGGCATTTTAACGAAAATCTACTCTATAACAAGAATTTGCGAAAGTGTTCACACTTTTTTCACAATTCATTGTTACAATAAAAGACTTTTTACCGTCAACATTGGGAAGCCTCATGTTTACTGGCTTCTCCGAATTTTTCTAATATAAACGAAAAAACAAACAGTACCGAAGCACTGTTTGTTCTCAGTTTATCATTTGTTAATAAATGTTATTTGGTGCGCCATGCTTCTGACCTCACTGTCGGCCCTTAACAGCACTGATCCTATTGGTTAAATATGCCAATACTTCATTGTAGGTATCTTTCGGAATACTATAAACTTTATGAACATTTCCATCACAAACAATGTCGATGGAACCCATTTTTTTCTTAACCTCAGCAATGTCCTTGTAGCTCGTGATCTCGTTCTTGAAGTTGCCCTCAATGCTGAACTCGCATCTCTCAGAATAAAGCCTTAAAGTCCCTTCACGAAGTCCTGATGTAACCTTGATCTCGTAATCAGGATCATCCTCTCCCAGTATCACATCAAAGGACCTTGTTCCATCCTCTGATTCCATGATGGGAACTGCCACCTGCTTGCCCTTTAGCTCAGCCGGGTCGATACCGCCTTCAGATTCCTCAACCTTTAAGATACTGGTCTCAATAAGGCCTGACAGGCTATTGTAATAGGTCTTGATAAGATAGCTTGAGTTTACCAAAAGATCAATGGACTTATTCCTTATCTTGTGCCTGAACTTAAGGGTATGGTATCCGGAATTGAGCAAAACACAGATACTCTCTCCGGGAATGATCTCATAAAGCTGCTTGTCGTCAACAAACATCTTCATTGTATCGCCATCCGAAGTCCGCTGTCCTGCGCACTGGATTTCTATGATATATTTTCTTCCAACTTCAAAGAGCCTCTCGCCGCACATGGGGCAAAAGGTGATCTTCATATTTATCTTTTCCGGAAGGCTTTTTCCGCACTTTGGACAAATCATTCAAAATCCTCCTGAGTAATTCCTATTCCGCCCTCTTTCAAGCATTCAGATATTCGCCCCCTGCTGACCATAGTGGTCTCAGCCAACACCACATCAAAGGAGTGGGCCTCCCAGGGAAGTCTTATGGTGTTCATCTCACCAAAGGCAACTTCGTCCACAAGGTTTTTGGCAATCCCTGCTTCAAAGCTGGTCCTGCACATTCCTGCAACGTAGGCACTTGGAACCAGATCCTTGATATACGCCCCAGTTGCGCCAAAACCACAGGTAAAATCCAAAACCCTCAGCTGTCCCTTTTTCTGACTGGCAATCTGGACTACCTTATCTGCTGCTTCAAGCCAAGGCAGTGAATACCCCCAAACATCAAAGCCCCACTTTTCTTTAAACTTTTCTCTCCCCTTCTCTAAAAGGGTGTTATCTTCCATGAAGGAGCCGCCACCATTGTGATATATAAGGCTGTTCTTGCATACATACTGTAAAAATCCAGCTCTTGCGATCCTCATGCCAAGATCATCATCTTCAAAATATGCCGGTGAAAAAAACTCGTCAAATACCTTTCCATCTGTCATCACCGCGTCAAGGGCAGCTCTTGAAACCAAAAGAGCAAATCCCGTAAGCCTGAAGCTTGCAAGATATGGCCTTAGCATTGGCACCACTTTTATCCTGGCACAGTCTCTGAATATCTCAATAGCTTTTTTATAGCCAAGCTTTTTGTGCCACATAAGTCCGTCTTCAGAGTCCTCCTGCCCAAAGAAGGATGCTGGAAGCTCCTGAAGAGAAGCACTGTTAGAAAGAGCACTTACCGCGCCCACATTTCTGTTTTCATACAGTCCCATTTTCAGGTAAAAGAAAGATCCAGGCACCAGGACTGCGTCGTTATTCAAAAAGAATATATCATTATCGGGATCACAGGCAGCAACGCCAATATTGCAGCCCTTAGAGAATCCAAGATTTTCGCTGTTTTCTATGAGTTTAAATGGATAATCTGCCGTCCTTTTCTTTTCCCTAAGATACTCTATAACCCCATCTTCAGTAGAAGCGTTGTCAACAACCACGATCTCAAGCTCATCCCTGGGAAAGCTCTCCTCCATAGACTTTATACAGTCTTTCATAATCTCAAGATCATTAAAGGAAAGTATCATCACGCTGGTGCCACGAACTCTTACGCATCGGCTGCCAAGAAGCGTATCAAGAGCCTTCTCGATAACCTCTCTGTCACCATCATCTATGCAGTACATAAGCGCCATCTTAAAACAAAGATAAGCCTGATCCGCATTAAGTTCGTGATAATATAGCCCAAGCATATAGTAGAGCTCATAGTTTGTAGAATCATAAGAAAGACCCTTTGCTATGGTATCAAACTCTGCAACGCTGTCCTCAAGCTGCTCCCAGAGCGTAGCCGTCAGAACGCAAAGCTTTGCAGCCTCCATTGGGGTTCTTTCATCAATGTGAAAAAACTCCTCCTGAAACTCGTACAAAGCCTCTTTATAATCACCAGTTGAAATCAGTTCCGTCAGCTTCTCAAACATGCTCAGTCCATCGATAGTTAGTTGTCGTAAATGTGTATGGTTATATACAATATCATATCACACTATCTGCACTTAATGCACATGTATGGAAGATGCGCACTCTTCAAAAAGAGCCTCGCAGTCATCATCCTCAGCCCTTTGCATTGAGATAGTAAAGGTCCTGTATTTGCTAAGGAGCATGTACACTGTCTGATGCACCTTCTCTTCATCAGCTGCCTGATAGGATGAAACGATCCTGTATCCCGGATAGCCATCCACAGTTATCTTGTCAAAAGAGCTGACAACAAATCCCACATCCTGGCCATACTGGCTATTGTAGGCTGCTGCCACGGTCTCCTGGTAAATTTCTTTTGTCAGGGACATGGACTCATCTGCTACAGGCTTTTCCTCTCCCGCTTCCTTAATGGCAGCCTTCTCTCTGTTGGTGAGTATCACGTCAAGGCCATTGTCATAGAAGTCATATTTGATAGATGAGGATTCCATGGGGTTATTCTGATTGATAAAAAGCCCCTTTTCCTGGGACGGTACAAAGTCAGGCGGGATAACAAAGCTGCAATAGCTTGCAGGTTCAAGGTTGTCCCTGGCATAAGCCATTGAAGCAAAAAGGAAAACGACTCCTGCTGCCACTGAAAGTGCAACTGCCAGCATAAGTCCGGCTCCATGTAATAATCTATGCAAGTAGGTATTTCTTTTCATAACATCTCCCAGATCAGTAGTTCTTTAGCGCAAAGACATCAAACCAGTACCTCTCCATAAGGTAACTTCCCTGGTTCTCATTTTTTATTCCAAACTCTTCTCCCCACTGCCTTACCAGCTCTTCTCTGCTGTTAAAGCTTCCAAGGAAAAGAACTTTTTTCCCGCCGTCAAGGTAATTGGCAATATCCACCGGATCATCGATGGTTTCAAGGCCTGGAACCATTTCTCCTATCAAGGGCTCAGCCTCCTCCTGATAAAGGTGCACCTTGTAATCTTCAGAATCCCGGTTAAGGTAGTAGGACAACAGTCCCTGGACATGGTTAAAATTGCTGATGATCACTGTATCAGGGCTGATCTCCTCAAACAGAGAAAGGGTCTTTTCCATGTTGACGATCCTGTACTTCTCGTTGCCAATAAAGCTTTTGTAGTCAACGATTCCGGTAACCAGGATAAGTAGCAAAAGAGCTGTTCCAAGGCCTGCAAAGACTTTACCGCCTACGGTGCTTTTCTCTTTTTCAGTGTCAGTTTTCTTTTGGAAAAGAGCTTCAACCTCTCTGGAAATCATTATAGCCACAGCCAGCCAAAAGCATCCATAAGCTGGCAGCATGTATCTGTTGACAAAAACCGGGCGAAGCAGCACTGACGCAAGAAGTCCTCCTGCAACCAGAAGTGGCAGAACCAGGAAGGACAATACCACAAACAGATCTTTGTCCTGCTTTTCTTTTATATAGGTCAAAAGATTCTTTATAAAAAGAGCTGCAATAATGACAAAGAATATAACAGCGCCTACTACTGCCACCAGTTCATTTGCAAAATATCCCTTGAACAAGTGCTTTATGGCACTTCCAATGCTCCTTATACCCACAGGCTGTATCCAGTAATTGGCCTTAACTGCCGAAGCCTGTGATAAAAATACAGAAAGCCAAGGAACGTAAGTAATTGCTGTGAGATTCATGCAGATGATCAGCATTCCAAAGGCCTTGAAGCTGACACTCTCTTTCCCTGCCGACTTCATGGCCTTAACAAAAAGCACCAGCATCACCACAAACAGCATGCCAAATATGATTCCCGCCGCCAAAGCCGCATAGTAGTGGGTATAGGCAGAAGCCGAAGCATACAGCCAAAGTGCCAGGCCATTTCCAATATCCCAGCCCTTTTGGTTTCCTGCTCTAAAGCTTTCAAACAGCAAAAATCCATGGATCATCATGCCAGTGACAAACAGAAGCGCCCAGCTGTACATCCTGATCTCTGTGGTGTACTCAGGCATCTGGGGCATTGATACAATGGCAAAAGAAAAGATCCCGGCCGCAAGAAGTCCAAATCTCTTTCTTACCACAGTCCCTGCATAGACCATGATGATCACGAAAGGAAATACAGAAACCAGTTTTGCCAAAACCTCTGGAGCAATCTGCCCTGCGCCATCTCCAAGCAGCCCTATCCCATTAAATGCAGTCAGAAATACATGCACTATTATGTAATAGAGCGGCGGATGAACATCTCTGGCCGCCAGTCCCAGCATTTCACCAACAGGTCTTTTTGCAAACTCCATGGTAAAGAGTTCGTCATACCATATGTCAATTGAAAAGGATAAAATAACAGACCACAAAAGACATATAAATGCCGCAACAAAGAATACAAGACCGATCCAATTTGCAGCAGTCTGCTTTTTTAATTTTGTCATGAAAACCCTGCACCCCTGTTACTAAGGATTTGTTCAATAAGACTTAACTGATTAGTTAAATGGGGCTGAGAAGATGAATTCTTTTTCTCAGCCCCTTGCAATTTATTTATGCTTCGTATGTATCAATGAGCTCCAGTGAGTGCTCACTGTTCATTGTGCAGCACATCTTTACGAGTTCATCAAGCGGTACGTTCTGGATCTGCTTGTTGGATCCGCGAACATTGATGGATACTGTATTCTCAGCAGCTTCTCTGTCACCGATTACAAGAATGTATGGATCCTTGTAGTTCTTGAACTTCTTGATCTTCTCCTTCATGTTGTTGTCGGAGTAGTCAGCTTCTACACGGATTCCGGCGTTCATAAGAGCCTGCTCAACCTTCCCCGCATACTCATTGTGCTCTACTCTGATAGGAACGATACCTACCTGATATGGGCTGAGCCAGAATGGGAATACACCCTTGAAGTTCTCAATGATGATACCAATGAATCTCTCAAGTGATCCGTAGATAGCTCTGTGAATAACAACAGGCATCTGCATGGATCCGTCCTGAGCCTGGTATGTAAGTCCAAAGTTGTGAGGAAGCTGGAAGTCAAGCTGAACAGTTCCGCACTGCCACTCTCTTCCAAGAGCATCCTTGATCTGAAGGTCGATCTTAGGTCCATAGAAAGCTCCATCACCTTCGTTGATCTCGTATCCACCCTCGCCGTACTTCTCATCAAGGATCTCCTTGAGAGCTTTCTCGGCTCTGTTCCAAACTTCAATATCACCCATGAAGTCCTCAGGTCTTGTTGAAAGTTCTGCCCTGTAGGTTACTCCAAATGTTGAATAGATCTCGTCTGCGATTGCAATTACGTCTGCGATCTCTTCCTTGATCTGTGACTCCATTACGAATGTATGGTCATCATCCTGTCTGAACTCCTGAACCCTGAAAAGACCGTTCATCTGACCGGACTTCTCCTTGCGGTGAAGAACGTCATACTCACTGTATCTGATAGGAAGTTCCTTGTAGGAATGATTGGTCCTCTTGTAGGTCATCATGGCGTTAGGACAGTTCATAGGCTTAGCAGCCATAGTGTCCTCAAGCTCACGATTATAGATCATAGAACCAGCTACGATCTTGACATTCTTGGGCTCATCTGAAGGCTCATTGATGTTCTCAACAACGCCAGGAATCTCAGCATCAGCCTTAACCTGCCCCTCAAGTCCCGGAACCATGAACATGTTGTTTACATAGTGTGCCCAGTGACCACTGATGAGCCAGAGCTTCTTGTTGTTGATAAGAGGAGCTGCGATCTCAGTGTATCCGTGCTTCTCCTGGATCTCTCTTGAGTACTTAAGGAGTGCCTGGTACATCTTCCATCCTCTTGGAAGCCAGTATGGCATACCAGGAGCTGTCTCATCAAACATGAACAGGTCAAGCTGTGGTCCGATCTTCTTGTGGTCGCGCTCCATTGCTTCCTGGATGAGCTTGATGTGCTGCTTAAGCTCGTCCTTACTTGGGAAGGCGTAGAGATAGATCCTTGAGAGCTGATCTCTCTTTTCATCGCCTCTCCAGTATGCGCCTGAAACAGACTTGATCTGATAGGAAACATTCATAAGCTCCTGAGAGTTCTCAACGTGAGGTCCTCTGCAGAGATCTACGAAGTCGTCTCCTGTATGATATATAGTGATGATCTCACCCTCAGGGAGGTCATTAATAAGCTCAGTCTTAAACTTCTGATCCTTGAAAAGCTCAAGTGCCTCGGCCTTGGTTACTTCTTTTCTTGTCCAGTCCTCTCTTCTCTTGATGATCTCTCTCATCTTGTCCTCGATCATCTTGAAGTCATCCTGGGTTACTGGCTTGGGAAGTACAAAGTCGTAGTAGCATCCGTCATCGATCTGAGGTCCAATCGCATACTGAACTTCCTTGCCGTAGATTTCGATTACTGCCTTTGCGAGAATGTGCGCCATTGAGTGGCGGTACAATCCCAAAAATTCTTCTCTTTCCATTACTAATCCTTTCATACTACCCCAACCGGAGGCAGTCGTAAAAATGTATTTATATCAAATGATCACCCATGGCTCGCACCAGGCTCGCCAGGCACCCTGCTCACAGGAGCAGTTATGCATTGGCCTTGCCGTGGCACTTCTTGTACTTCTTGCCACTTCCGCATGGACATGGATCATTAGGATATACTTTGTCTTCTTTTCTGATGGTGTGAGAAGCCTTCTCCTCTTTGTAGAGCTCTTTTCTCTTATCCTCATCAAAGATCTCCTCCCACTCAGGAAGGTTGTAAAGCCAGTCTGCACCAGCGTTTACCATGTTCTTGTAAAGGAGTTCTTTCTCGAAGCCAAGATTTACTTCTGTGTCCTCTTCCATCTCTTCGATAGGATTCTGCTCTTTTAAGCTATCGTTGATACCGTCAAGGAAGCCAACCATAGTCATAAGATCTACACCATATTTATCAGCAAGCTCTTTTACTGTGCCCTTAACAGTTTCGTCAGGGTTCTTTAAAAGCTGTGCGTAAATATCACGTTCTTTCTCAAAATACTCTGTCCAAAGTCTCTGGAGATCGCCCTTGTTAGCTGTCTCAGAGTATGCCATATCGCGCCATTTTTTTAATAATGCCATATCAAATTACTCCCATTTCTCTCAAAAAAATTGTTTAATAAAAAAACTCCACGCATGTCACTTCAAAAATGTGCATACATGGAGTTATTTTAATACTTTCCTTAAAATATGTAAACATCCCCCTACTGTATGTAGACAAAGGCTGTTCTCCTGAAGGCAGAAACCAGTGTCAGTACCCCTGAATAAAGGATACCGAGGGCATAGACGATTACTACAGTATTGGTGTGATTTAAAAAGATAACGCAGATAATGCAGGTAACTACGTTCACAAGGCCATGTCCCATCTTAAGTCGCCAGTTCTTTCCGCCATATCTTCTGGCTTCCATGGCGCGAAGCAGCTCCACAAGACCTGAAAAAGCGTGAGCGCCAATGAGGTACACCAGCACGAACTGCCTCGGAACATCCACAAGGGACGCTGTAAGTACGCCAAAATCAAAGACAATGATACCTTTGTACAGCATCATTTTCCCATCCACCATGAATCTGGCCATGGTAAAGTAGTACACAAGCGTGTTGACACCAGATATTAGGAGCGTAGTTGATAAAAGCAGCAAAAGAAGGACAAAGGCATTCTTTGGAATATATAGCAGTATCATACCTGACGCTATAAGCAGCAGTCCATATATTAAGTTTTTTAGTCTCTGAAATTTGGTCATTTAATAAGCACCTTTACAAAACCGGCTAAAATATTACCTGAGGACATTATCTCATTTGAAACCATGGCCTTATGGGCTATGGCGCCATCAATGAATCTGCCTAAAAATGTATCTTCCTTGGCGGAAGCATCAGCCTGTATATACTCGCTCTGATATCTGTTTACGTCAAAGTCGCATATCTCTTTTCCTGAGAGCTCCTGCCCAAACTGTTTCCAGTCCTCGCTGGCCAGGGTCTGTCTCTTTTTTATTATCTGTCTTATCCTATGTTCATAGGGCGCAACTTCAGGCACATCGTATTTGTCCTTTTCGAAAAATAGCTCTTTTCCCCTGATATATTTCATTGCATATACCATCTGGCAAAAGGCCTTGTAGTAGTCGCTTGGGTTATCCTTAATGATGTCCCCATACTCGCCCCAGGCAGGATAGTACCTGTATTTGATAAAAGAGTAATCGGGCAGATGTCCTGCTCTTCCGTGTCCAAGGTTCATGATGGAATGTTCATTGCTCTGGAAGAGACTGTTGGTAAATATTCTTTTTTCAAGGTCATCTGGTTGAGAAGCGCTGTGCCTGAACTTTATCCTGATCTCTTTTTCTGAGCCGTCCTCTTCTACTATCTCATAGAACTCTTTCCCGGTATTGTTGATAACAAGGGATGGCGTTCCAGCAAAGTTGGCGTGAGCCCAGGTATCAGCAAGGACGTGCATTGCAATGCCCACATTCTGAAGAGGCTTATCCTTGGCAAGCTCCACAGTCTTTACCATAAGGTCGGAATTAGGCCCGCAGATGAGCCTGTACTTGTTCATGTAAACCTTAGGACGCCATTTCTTTTTTACATAGAGGTCCCCAGGCAAAAAGTGGAAAGACGCCCAGATCCTTGTTATATCCTGAAGTCCGATGACATCAGTCCTTGCGTCCATCATCTCCAGCTGAAGTTGGGTAGTTGCTGCAGATAATGGAGCTTTGATGGAGCTAAGATAGGTCCTTGAACAAAGGTCCACAAACTGAGCGCTGTAGCAGATAGTCAGACTCTCTTCATGGGAATATCCGGCTAAAATGGCTGCACAGTATGTTGCATAATAGTGAAAATCTTCCTGCATACCTACGCCTCCTTTAGCCTTTTCTTATTGAGCATTCCCAGTCTTATAGCTGAGTAGAGCATGTCAAAGGACATGGATGCAAAGGTGAGATCCACCAGGGCTGAAGCAATGGCAGAGTCCCAGTCAGATGTATTGAGTTCTGTAAAATACCCCGGTATCCCCACTATGTTCAGCACTCCAATAATTACAGCAATAACAAGAAATCCTTTTTTTCTATTTATACCTCTGCCATACCTTATAGCTTTTATCCCGACATAAAGACAAGAAAGCATGATCACCAGGCAGGTTGCAGCTATGATAAGCCATACTATAAGCTCTGTTGCAGCTTCATCGATCTCTGACAGGTCCAGCTGAGTATCAATCATTTTATCCGCGCCAAAGATATACCCCACAACAAGCTTAAAGACACTCCACAGGCCTAAAAACAGCATACCTCTGCCGCTGATTATCATATTGCTCTCGTATTTTTTTGTGAGCTTTTTGATCTCGTTATCCATTACCCGCAAATTTTCCTTCGATAAAAAACTAACTGCACTTATATTATAAAACATATAAGCGCAGTTATCGTATAATTTACAATGCTTTTATTCTATTTAATGCCTCGACGCTGTTTTCGTAGCTGCCAAAGGCAGTAAGTCTGAAGTAGTGCTCACCACTTGGACCAAAGCCTGAGCCCGGTGTTCCCACAACATTAGCATTTTCAAGAAGGTGGTCAAAGAATTCCCAGCTTGTCATATTTTCTGGTGTTCGGAGCCATACGTAAGGTGAGTTCACACCGCCAAATGCCTGGTATCCTGCGTCTTTCAGGCCATTTAAAATGTATGTGGCATTCTTCATATATCTTGCCACCATGTCTTTTATCTGAGCCTTGCCCTCCTCTGAGTAGCAGGCTTCACCAGCTCTCTGAACGATGTAAGGAGCTCCGTTATATTTGGTTCCGTGTCTCCTTGCCCAGAGGCTGTGGAGCATTACCTCTTTTCCATCACGGGTCACTTTAAGGTCCTTGGGAATGATGGTTGCTCCAAGTCTAAGTCCTGTAAATCCAGCATTTTTAGAAAAAGACCTAAGCTCAATTGCGCAGGTTCTGGCCCCTTCGCACTCAAAGATTGAGTGAGGGATATTATCCTGTGAAATATATGCCTCATAGGCTGCGTCAAAGATTATGACAGCGCCAACCTTATTTGCGTAGTCAACCCAAACCTGAAGTTTGTCCTTTGTTATAGCTTCTCCAGTTGGATTGTTGGGGAAGCACAGATAAATGATATCTGGAGTTTCACTTGGCAGGTCAGGTGCAAAGCCGTTGTCTGCGGTGCATGGCATGTAGATAACGTTGCTCCATATACCTGTAGATTCATCGTAATCTCCGCATCTGCCAGCCATTACATTGGAATCCACATATACAGGATAGACAGGATCACAAACAGCGATCTTTGAATCCCTGTCAAAGATTTCCTGAATGTTTGCCGAGTCGCTCTTTGCTCCATCGGAAATAAATATCTCATCATCTGCTATGTCGCAGCCCCTTGCCCTGAAGTCGTTTTCTGCAATAGCTTTTCTTAAAAACTCGTATCCCAAATCTGGCGCATATCCTCTGAAAGTAGCTGAATCAGCCTGCTCATCAACAGCCTTGTGAAGTGCCTCAATGACTGCTGGACATAAAGGCTGAGTTACATCGCCAATTCCAAGCCTTATGATCTTTTTATCTGGATTAGCTGCCTGATAGGCGTTTACCTTTTTTGCAATGGTGCTGAAAAGATAGCTTCCTGGAAGTTTAAGGTAGTCATCGTTTGGTCTGTACATAGCGGATTCTCCTTGCTGTATTTTTTGTTGTGGTTATTTTATATCAACTTTGTATAATTGTATACATCTTTTTTGCAAGAAATATATGATATTATATAATTGTGAAAAATCTGACGGGAGGTTCTGGCATGGAAATTAAATTCACAAAGATGCAGGGTTGTGGCAATGATTACGTTTATATAGATGGGGGAAAAGAGCTGATCCCCGACGAAAAGAAATCTGAGCTAGCCAGAAAGCTCTCCGACAGACACTTTGGAATAGGCTCCGATGGACTGATCTTCATAAATCCAGTGGATGATCCGGCTGTTGATTTTGAGATGGAGATGTACAATGCTGACGGCTCAAGATCTGAAATGTGCGGAAACGGCATAAGATGCGTTGCCAAGTACGTCTACGATCATCGTCTTACCAATAAAAAACAGCTCACCATAGTAAGTGCAGGCAAGAACAAGTACATAAATCTTGCGGTAGGCGCTGACGACAAGGCAACGAGCGTAAAGGTAGATATGGGTGCTCCAATCCTTAAGGCGGCGGAAGTTCCAGTTTCTGTAAATACTGACTGCAAGAGTTCACTTCCTGGCATCCCTAAGGATGCAGTGATCGACTATCCAATCACAGCTGCCGGAAGGGACTGGCACATGACCTGCGTTTCCATGGGAAATCCACATGCAGTGGTTTTTCTTCCTGATGATGTGGATCTTGATACCTTTGATATAGAGCACATCGGACCACAATTTGAAAACCACGAGTACTTCCCTAACAGGACCAACACTGAGTTTGTAAAAGTAGATGACCGTGGCAATGTCCACATGAGAGTCTGGGAGAGGGGAACAGGCGAAACTCTAGCCTGTGGCACAGGGTGCTGTGCAACTACTGTTGCCTGCATCTTAAATGGTCACACTGATCCTACAGTAAAAGTCCACGTCCTTGGTGGTGTCGTGACCTGCACCTGGGATGGAAATCCTGATTCTTCCGTCATTATGGAAGGCCCTGCAACTACTGTGTTTGAGGGCATCATAGATATTTAAAAATAGCTTATCCATGGCGGCTTCTTGAATTATAAGTCTGACCGAATGAATCTCAATAGCCTTTCGCGGCATATCCTCGTTGGTGCGTTCCAGTGCAATCTAAGCCAACGGGGCTGTCGCACCAACTGCGGTATTCCACGGTGCTATTGACATTCATTCGGTCAGACTTTTTTGATGATCAAGCGGCCATGGATAGGGGCGTGGTAGGCAGCGAATTGACATACCTGTACGACTTTCACCCGCACTGATGCAGTATTGACGCGCAAAGCCGTCTGCGGTGCACTATATCGAATAGCGGTAATCGCCATTGAGTCAATATAATACCGCTGACCACTTTACCTGTTACAGGTATTATGAATTTGCGATAGTATCATCTGCTATTTTATGAGATCTAATACCATAGGCTCTAACTTCGCTAGCAGGTATGAATTTCCCATTAAGGTTTTGTTAAAGTTGGAAAAACTGGCGCAGAAAATCTAATACCTGCATCCATAAACTTGCTCGTTGGTATTAAAAGTACCCTGATTATTGTTTTCAAGGCAAGAAAAAGATAGGACCACCGATAAGTTGATCAACTGCAGGTATTAGATTAGCAAAATACCTCTCTCCCTGCGGCGCCAATCCCCGCATGATAAGACAATATCCTTCAGCCCACACCTTCTCATATCCCCCGCTTGATTACCCATAAACGTCCAGCGGAAATCGATCAAGTGGACCATGGAATACCGCAGCAGATACGGCCGGTTAAGAATGACTAAATTGTGAAAACACCTAGTATCTGCGAGGATATGCCGTGAAAGCCACTTGGGCGATTTCCGCCGGACGTTATAATGTTCGGAGCGGGGATGCCCCATACCAGGTAATGTAATACTTTGTATATAGTTAGAGGCGTCGCATCAGCGGCGCCTCTTTACATTTATTTTCCCTGCTCTCTTGCAACAATATATATTCTCTCGCTGTCATCTGTAGGATCTTCGTGAGTATCAGCATCGATTGCTGTGACAAAGATAAGCCCTGCTGCCTCCACAAACCCCTTCATCTCATCCAGGGTGTATCCCCTTTGATAATGAGTCTCAACTGATCTTGCAAAAAGCTCTTTTTCAGA
This sequence comes from uncultured Butyrivibrio sp., assembly GCA_947167765.1. Taxonomy (GTDB): domain Bacteria; phylum Bacillota; class Clostridia; order Lachnospirales; family Lachnospiraceae; genus Butyrivibrio. The sequence goes on from CAMVJI010000023.1 coordinate 19,583, forward strand.
ATCCACTTTTGCAAAGATTGTCAGGTCGTACTCGTTAATATGACTGTCATCATCATAATAGTTATCCCAGATAAAGCTGCAGTCATCGCGGTTTTCCGCAATTGTGGTATCTCCGATAACATCGCGATATTTGAAAAGAGTATTAAAGTCAAAGATGAACACTCCACCTGGATACAGGAAGTTGTTCACAAGTCTGAAGGTCTCAATGATCTCCTCATCCTCAAGAACATAATTCACGCTGTCACAGACGCTGACTATGGTTCCAGCTGTGCAGTAAAGATCAAGCTCTCTCATGTCCTGCTCAAGGTACATGATATCAAGCCCAGCATCTGCACTCTTCTGCCTTGCAAGGTTCAGCATTTCCGGAGACATATCAATTCCCATTATGTCATAGCCAAGATTCCTCATGACCTGGGTAAAAGAGCCTGTTCCGCAGCCAAGTTCCACCACGAGATTTTTCTCTTCGTTTAAAGCATCCTCAGAATCCTCAACGGTCGCATACTCTATTGAATCCTCCGTAACAGAACTCTTTGCACTGACCTTTACTGGCTTGGAAACTCCATATTTATCTATGAGCGAAGAGACAAAATCACCCCATACATCGTATGGGGTTTCATCCATAAAGGTATCGTATACTTTTGCAAAATCTGTATAAGCTTCCATATCTCTTACCTTTCAAATGTGCAGTTCCATCAGAACAGGCTGCTGATAAGCATGATGATCTTGGTTCCTGAGCCCATTATGATTCCTGCAAGAACAACGCCACAAACTATAGCAGTTACACTCTTTTTAAAATCCATATCAAGAATTGATGCAGCCAAGGTTCCTGTCCATGCGCCGGTCCCGGGAAGCGGAATACCTACAAAAAGGAACAGTGCCCAGTAAAGTCCCTTACCAGCCTTCTCATTAAGTTTTTCTCCGCCCTTGTGGCCCTTTTCAAGACAGAAGGTAAAGAAACCTCCGATAACCGGCTTGTCTTTTCCCCACTCAAGAACCTTTCTTGCAAAGAAAAAGATGATGGGCACAGGAATCATATTGCCAATGATCGCTATAATATAACTTGGCAAAACCGGAAGGCCACTTGCAATAGCATAGGGAACTGCTCCCCTAAGCTCAATAAGTGGAACCATTGAAATCAAAAAAACAATAATATACTGCTTAAGCATTTATAATCTCCTAACTGTATTTTTAAAGAAACTCTTTTAACGCGCTGACAAGCTTATCCATCTCCTCATCAGTTCCGATGGATATTCTCAAGTATTCACCGATCCTTGGCTTGTCAAAGCGACGCACTATTATACCATTTGCTCTTAGATATTCAAATATCTCTTTTCCAGACTTCTGTGGATGACGGGCAAAAACAAAGTTAGTGGCTGAATCCGCAAACTCAAATCCAAGCTCTTTTAAAGAGATCTTAAACTTCTCTCTTGTGGCAACTACCTTAGCTACAGTCTCCTCAAAGTACTCCTTATCCTTCATAGCTGCTGCCCCGAGCCTTAATGAAGGCATGTTCATGGTGTAGGAGTTAAAAGAAAACTTGGAATCCAAAAGATATTTTATAAGCTTCTCACATCCAAAGGCGTAGCCAATCCTAAGTCCTGCAAGAGACCTTGACTTGGAATATGTCCTTACAACCAGAAGGTTGTCATATTTATTGATAAGAGGAAGAGCACTCTCTGCTCCGAAATCCACATAGGCCTCATCAATAATGACCACAACCTCTTTATTGCTCCTGATAATATCCTCTATCTCAGAAAGAGGCATCTTTACACCAGTGGGCGCATTTGGATTTGCAATTACAATGCCGCCATTTTCAGCATAATAATCCAGTGGCTCGATGGTGAAATCATCCTTTAACGGGATCTGTTTGTATGGGATCCTGTAAAGGTCAGCCCACACATCATAGAATGAATACGTTATATCCGGAAAAAGAATGGGCTTATCTGAATTAAAAAATGTGAGGAAGGCCATGGAAAGAACATCATCAGAACCAACTCCCACAAATACATTTTCTTTTTTAACCCCATAATACTCAGCGATGGAATCCACCAGCTCACTGCATGTAGGATCAGGATATTTCCTGTAATCATCAAGGTCTGTTTCCTTAAATGCCTTATAAACCAGTGGTGATGGAGAATAGGGATTTTCATTGGTGTTAAGCTTGATTATGTTTTTGATCTTGGGCTGCTCACCTGGAACATATGGAACAACCTTTCGTACGTTTTCTTCCCAGCTCATATCTACTCCATTTCTCTGATGGACAGGTCAACAAAAAATCATTTCAATTATACTAAATATTTGTTGCCTGTAAATCTTTTTTCCGATAAAATATGCCTTGAAGGCAAAGGCGCCAGAACCCGAACATATTCTGTTCGCTGTTTCTGGTGCCTTTTATCATATGTAAATAATCCAAATGTATTTAGTGATAGGAGGAAGGTTACCATGAAATACACTAAGGAAGACATTTTCAGAATTGCAAGCGAGGAGGACGTGGCCTTTATCAGGCTTCAGTTCTGTGATATCTTTGGCGTTCCCAAAAACATCGCCATCGCAGCAAGCCAGCTTGAAAGCGCCCTTAATAATGAGTGCATGTTTGACGGCGTATCCGTTGAGGGCTTTGTACGAAGCGATGAAAGCGACATGTATCTTTATCCTGACCTTAACAGCTTTGAGATCTATCCATGGCGTCCCCAGTCAGGAAAAGTAGCAAGAATGTTCTGCGATGTCTATACCATAGACAGAAAGCCATTTTCAGGAGATCCAAGAAATATCCTTAAAAGAGTTGCCAACAAGGCAAAGGCCATGGGCATTAACTTTAAGATCAATCCAGAGGCTGAGTTTTTCCTTTTTGATTATGACGACGACGGACAGCCCACCACCAGTACCAAGGAAAATGGTGGTTACTTTGACGTAGCTCCAGCCGACCAGGGAGAGAACGTTCGCCGTGACATTATATTAAACCTTGAGGAGATGGGCTTTGACATCTCTTCATCACACCACGAGATCGCACCTGCCCAGCATGAGATAGATTTTAGAGCAGAGGATGCTGAGCGTATCGCTGACATGATCATGACCTTCAGAATGGCAGTAAAGACCATCGCCAAAAAGCACGGCCTTTATGCTACCTTCCTTCCAAAGCCAACTGAAGGCATCAGCGGCTCTGGCATGCACATCAACATTATCGCAGAGGACGAAAGCGGACGTAATCTGTTTTCTTCAGAAAACGGTTCATCCCTTTCAGACACTGCTCAGTACTTTATCGCCGGCGTTTTAAACCACGTAAAGGGCATGACACTTATCACCAACCCAATCGTCAACTCCTACAAGAGACTGGTTCCAGGCTATGATGCACCAGTAAACATCACCTGGTCCTCTTCTTCTGCTAACAGAAGTGCCCTTATCCGTGTACCAGCAGGCCGCGGCGAAGGCACCAGAATTGAGATACGTAACCCCGACGCCACCTGCAATCCTTACCTTGCTATCGCACTTATCCTGGCTGCAGGTATTGAGGGTATTGAAAAGAAAATGACTCCTCCCGCAGAGCTTAGCCAAAACCTTGGCCGCGTCTCTGAGGATGAGCTTAGGGAGAGTACCTTTGAAACACTTCCAAGAACTCTTGGAGAAGCCATTGAAGCCTACGAAAAAGATCCTTTTGTAAAAGAGGTCCTTGGCGAATCAGTCTACAACAAGTTCCTTGATGCCAAGAGATCAGAGTGGAAGGACTTCCGCACCTGTGTAACCCAGTGGGAGATAAAAAGATATTTAAACCTTTTCTAAATCTTTGAATTCTTAAGGACACCGGAGCATTTTTACGTGAACATTATCATTGCTTTTGCAAAGCCAAAAGATATACAGAATTTCAAAAGCATACTTTCCCGCGGCGGATTTGACAGTATAACACCTGTTTCATCAGGTGTTCAGGCTCTTTCCGCCATGGACGATCTTGGAAGCGGAGTCATTATCTGTGGCTACCGCTTAAATGACATGCTCTATTCTGAGCTCCTTTTGGACCTTCCTCCATATTTTAAAATGCTCCTTATTGCTTCTGCATCTCACGTACCTACTGAGACCAATTCAGAAAACTTCATGTTCCTGCAGGCCCCACTTAAGACCGACGAGCTCTACACCACCATAAACCTGATGCTTGAAGGAGTTCAGAACCTTCGCAAAAAATCAAAACAGCGCCGCTTAAACCGAAGCGACGCCGATAAAAAAACTATTGAAAAAGCCAAGGCACTCCTGATGGAACGCCACCACATGTCAGAACCCGAAGCCCACAAATATCTACAGCGCTGCGCCATGGACTCTGGCACCAACATGGTAGAAACCGCTGAGATGCTGATCTCCCTAAACAACATCTAAATCGCGGGGACGGACGAGACACGGGGACGGTTCTGCTAACAAGACACGGGGACGGTTCTACTGTCTCATTGCGTGCAATGAGACAGTAGAACCGTCCCCGTGTCTTGTTAGCAGAACCACCCACTGCGGCTTGTTTAATTAAACTTTACGCAAAGCATTGTGATATCATCGAACTGCGGAGCTTCTCCTACAAATTCGTTGATAGATTCTTTTACGTTCT
>CAMVJI010000024.1 GCA_947167765.1 uncultured Butyrivibrio sp.
TAGAAGAAGCAGGCGATGGGCAGGAAGCCCTTAGGATCCTTGCAGGCGGAGACATAAGTCTCTGCCTGCTTGACGTTATGATGCCAGAAATGGATGGCTTTCACGTGCTCAAGGAGATGCGCAAAAACAACAACATCCCGGTCATCATCATATCGGCTAAGGACACTGATCCTGACAAGATATTAGGACTTGATCTTGGTGCTGATGACTATATGGTTAAACCTTTCAATCCCCTTGAAGCCGTGGCCAGAGTGCGTTCCAACCTAAGGCGCTTCCATGCACTTAAGGGGGATAAAGAGCCAGAGTCTGGCAGAATAATAGAGCTTCTTGACCTTAAACTTGACACCGATGCCTGTATTCTTTACAGGGGAGATGAAAAGATCGAGCTTACATCCACGGAGCTTAAGATGATGGAGCTGTTCATGGAAAACCCGGGCAAGGTCTTTACCAAGGAAAAGATATATGAATGTGCCTGGGGAGATAACTACGTCGTTGCTGATAACAACATCATGGTTGCCATAAGTAAGCTAAGATCCAAGCTAAGTGAGGACCCTTCAGCTTATATCAAGACTGTCAGGGGCCTTGGCTATCGCATAGAAAAAGAGTGAAATTTGGGAAACTACAGTATGGATAAATTAAAAGGTTTTTTGATAAAACGCCTGATCATGGTCATGATCATAGTAGTTGCAGTTGAGATGCTGCTTGGCTCAATACTAAACTATATTCTTTTTCCCTTTATATGGTACCTTATGGGGAAGCCGGGAGCATCGGATCTGTCTGTCAGTAGCATTCTTGGAGTTTTTTGGGGCATAATCACCGGTAATAATGCGTATGTATACAATGCCCTTGAAACGTCCGCAGTTATTGCGCTTATTCTTTTTTCCCTGCTTCTAATTACAATCCCAATCGTTGCGGGGATCATGATCTATGCTGGGCTGGTAACAAAACAGGTGGAGCAGCTGGAACTTGAAAGAGAAAAAGAGCGTAAAAGCTATGAGTCTAAACGAAACCTGATGCTTTCGGACTTTGCCCACGACCTCAGGACTCCCATCATGACCATAGGCGGCTATGCATCTGCTATAACAGATGGCATGGTAAAAGATGATGCTCAGGAAAAAGAGTATCTTGAAGCCATCGCAGCAAAATCTAAAAGAATGACAGAGCTTATAACCATGCTCTTTGAGTACGTCAGGGTAGGAAGCGAAGGCTTTGCACTGGCAAGGAAAAATATTGAGCTGCATGCTTTTCTTACTGAAATAATTGCAGGTTTTTACTCAGACCTGGAAGACGCCGGGATCAGCGTGGATATTGATATTCCTGAAGAGAGTTTTTATATAAGTGCAGATGAGCTGCATTTAAAGAGAGTAATTGAGAACCTGATAATCAACATAATAAGGCACAATGAAGCTGGTACGAAGGCTGGTTTTATCATAAAAAGAGCCTCTGGCGTTGAGTTTTTTGCTATTGCAGACAGCGGCGTTGCGATCCAAAAAAGCGAAGAGGAGCTGTTTGAGCCCTTTGTAAAAGGAGATGACTCAAGATCCAAAAATACAGGAAGCGGCCTGGGACTGTCAGTTGCCAAGCAGGTAATGGACATGCATGGATTTGATATTCATCTAAAACAGCCCTATGGAAGCTATACTAAGGCCTTCATTTTGAAGTTTATTGAAAATGTGTGATGGTCCTGGGGGGGACGGGGTTAGTGGACCATTTTATAGTTTTTTTGTTATATGGCAATGAATTTGAAAGCCATAGCTAACATGACATTAAGGACACGCACAAGGGGTGTCCTTATTTTTTTAAAAGAAAGTTAGCACAAGCTAACGTTAAGAGTTATAATGTCTTTATATGATTTGAGGAGGAAAAAGTATATGAAAGCAGATTACAAAAATTGGATGCCGAAGGGCATGGTAATGGGATTTGGATGCGCAGCACTTGTTTCGCTGGTTCTTTTTCTTGCACTGGGGATATCACTGATATTACCGGAAGGAAGCGCAAAAAGAGTCATCGGAATTGTGTTTCTGATCCTTACAGTTATGTTTTGCATTGTGACTATATGGATGTACCTGATGTACAGAGCTTTTTCTTATAACGGAAAGAGGCAGATGTCAAAACAGATCATTGAAGGTGTTGCGTCTTATGTAAAGATTCCCGATGGCGGCAAAGGGCTGGATGTCGGATGCGGAAGCGGGGCACTTACCATAGCTTGTTGACAGGATTAAGAGTGCGTATCATACGTCTAAAAACATATATGACGATGTTCTTACTCAGGGAAGTGTTTTTAGCAGGTTATACATACGTTTCTTCTGGAGCGGAACCGATGATAATGAAATTGCAGAAAAGGTTCTGGCTTACATACCTGATGACTTTGATGGAAGGCTTTTGGATGTCCCGGTAGGAACTGCTGTATTTACGGAAAAGAAATGGAAGGGCTTGAAAAAAGCAGAGATCATCTGCCTTGATTACAGCGAAGACATGCTGGATAAAGCTAAAGACAGATTGAGCTACTATGATAATATTTCATTTGTGCAGGGTGATGTGGGAAAGTTGCCATTTGAAGATGCGAGCTTCGATACAGTCCTTAGTATGAATGGTTTTCATGCTTTTCCTGATAAGAAAAAGGCTTTTCTTGAAACGAACCGTGTTCTGAAGAAAGGCGGAAGCTTTATTGGCTGCTTTTATATTAAAGGAAAATCAAAGCGAACAGATTGGCTGGTAAGAAGGATACTTACAAAAAAAGGATGGTTTACACCGCCTTTTCTGACTGAAGAGAGTCTTCGTAACGCCCTTCACAAGCTGTATTCGGAAGTGGAATGCCACATAGATGGCTCAATGGCATTTTTTAAGTGTAAAAAATAATTTAAGCCGTTTTAAGGGAGTAAAGATAGGAAATGTTAAGAAACTATAATAAAAAAGGACAGAAGCTTCCTCTGTTTGGCGTAGGGCCATATATTGTTTTTGGAATGGGTGCTCTGACGCTGATAGGGATTATCCTTTTTGGATATGTGCTTAAGATTGGAGTTTTGAACTTTCCATGGATACTTATTTTTAGAATAGCAGGAGTCGTATTGATCATATCCGGGATTGTCATTTGGTTTGTCGGCGCACTTCGCTCTGATATGGATAATAACATTGAAAGCAATAAGCTTAAGACAGATGGGATATATGCATGGGTCAGGAACCCTATGTATAGCGGATGGTGGATCGCATTCGCCGGTATCACGCTTATGTGGCACAACATATGGATGCTTGTTCTGCCTTTTATAAACTGGCTTATCATGACGATCACTCTCATTAACTCAGAAGAGAAGTGGCTTTCGGAGTTATATGGTGATGAATATGAGGCATATAAGGCTAGGGTAAATCGCTGCATTCCGTGGAAACCATTGATCTGATGTATTTGCATAAAATAAAGAATATAGCACAAACACCTGTATACTAAAATAATTGAGCAAAATACATTTCCGCTAAAACTACCTTCATCTACGAGAAGTTGTGAGGGTAGTTTTATTTATATGGCATGTAGTATGTTAGAATAAGAAAAAGTGTTTTCATCTGCCGGCTGACACCGCTTGCAGATGCACATGTACCCAGGAGGCATAACCTATGGCCACAGGAAGTCAGACCAAGGAAAAGACATTTAGCAGGATAAAAGAGCCGCGTCAGTATAACGTGATCATGATAAACGACGATTTTACCACCATGGAGTTTGTTGTTTCAGTTCTGGTGGACATTTTTCACAAGGACCCGGTGAGCGCAGAGGCCATTATGCTTGGCGTTCACAAAAACGGACAGGCTGTTGTGGGAAGGTACCCTTACGATATCGCAGTGACCAGGGTCAACAAGGCCCTTGCAAGAGCCAAAAAAGAGGGATTTCCCTTCAGAATGACAGTGGAGGAGGCATAATATGGATCTTTCAAGAGAAGCTTCAGAGGTTTTTCAGAAAGCGGTAGCGTTTGCAAGCGAGAACAGCTATGAATATGTCACTCCTGAGATCGTTCTTTTAATGATTCTTGACGATGAAACCTTTGCGGAGGCTTTCAGGGAGTGCGGCGGAGACATAAGTATCCTTGACGGTAACCTCCGCAAATATATAAAAGAATATGTGGATAAGGCTGAAAACGGCCAGCCTGAGCTGTCCATAGGCACAAACTTTGTCATAAGCTTTGCAGGGCAGAGCGCTTACAGTAGTGGAAGCGACCAGATCCACGTGCGGCACCTTGTTCACGCCATCTGGAATCTGGAAAACAGCTATGCTGTCTACTACATGGAACAGCAGGATATCAGTGAAGCTGACGTGCTGCAGGAAATGGCCATTATAGAATCAGAAAATGAAGAGATTTCTGAGGACGTGGACGGAAGCCTCAAGCCCAAAGAGGACAAGGCAGGGATCAGCCTTTTTGCCCCATGCCTCAATGACACATTAAGGGACGTAAACCCTCTTATTGGCAGGGAAAAAGAGCTTGAGCGCACCATTCAGATCCTCTGCAGAAAAGATAAGAACAACCCTCTTCATATCGGAGAAACGGGCGTTGGAAAGACTGCCATAACCTATGGCCTTGTGGAGCGCCTTAAATCCGGGGATGTTCCGGATGCACTAAAGGGCGCAAAGGTCTTTTCCCTTGATCTTGGCGGAATGCTGGCAGGAACCCAGTACAGAGGCGATTTTGAAAAGAGATTTAAGAAGGTCCTTTCAGAGATCGGAAAAGAGGAAAAGCCCATCATCTACATCGATGAGATCCACAATCTCTCAGGAGCAGGTGCAGTGGGAGAAGGCTCTTTTGACGCATCAAATATGCTAAAGCCCTATCTGACCGACGGGCATATCAGATTCATTGGAGCCACTACCTTCGAGGAATACAAGAAATACTTTGAAAAGAATAAGTCCCTTGTCCGCAGGTTCCAGAACGTTGAGATAAAGGAACCAACTGAAGAAGAGACTGTGGCAATTTTAAACGGACTTAAATCCAAATATGAGAAGTACCACGGCGTAAAGTATGGCAAAGGCATCATGGAATATGCTGTGAAGATGAGCGCCAAGTACATAAATGAGCGCTTTTTGCCTGATAAAGCAATCGATCTTATTGACGAGGCCGGCTCATACAGAAAGCTTCATCCAACAGATAAAAAGGTCCAGACTGTAGATAAGGATGTGATAAACGAGATCCTTACTGGTGTATGCAGGGTTCCTATCGAAACTGTGGATACTGACGATGCCGCAGGACTTGAGACGTTGGAAGAGCGCATAAAAACAAAGATCTTTGGCCAGGATGAGGCTATAAACCAGGTGGTAAATGCTGTGAAGTTCTCAAAGGCAGGACTTATCGAAGACGGCAAGCCCCTTGCAAGCCTACTGTTTGTGGGGCCAACAGGTGTTGGTAAGACTGAGATAGCAAGGACCCTCTCAGAGGAGCTTGGAGTTAAACTGATCAGGTTTGATATGAGTGAATACGGCGAAAAGCACGCGGTAGCCAAGCTTATCGGTTCTCCTGCAGGTTACGTTGGCTATGAGGAGGGGGGAATCCTCACTGAAGCCATCAGGAAAAATCCATCCTGCGTACTGCTTCTTGACGAGATCGAGAAGGCTCACGCTGACATCTACAACGTTCTTTTGCAGGTTATGGATTACGCAACTCTGACCGACAACCAGGGCAGGAAAGCTGATTTTCGCAATGTCATTATCATCATGACTTCAAATGCAGGTGCTAACAGGCTTGGTAAGAGCGGTATCGGCTTTATCAGCACAAACCAGGACGAAAGTGTGCTGACAGAGGCAGTCAAGAACACCTTCCAGCCTGAGTTCAGAAACAGGCTCAACAAGGTAGTTGTCTTTAACAGCATGGATGATGATATGGCGAAAAGAGTCGTTGATAAGAAGCTAAAAGAGCTGTCAGCGCAGCTTCTTTTAAAGAAGATCACGCTTTCTGCTGATAAAAAAGCTAAAGACCTGTTAAAGGACAGGGGCGTAAGCCAGGAATTTGGTGCAAGAGAGATCGACAGGATCATAAGAAACGACGTAAAGCCGCTGTTTGTAGACGAGATTCTCTTTGGAAAGCTTAAAAACGGCGGAAAGATAAAGCTTTCAGCCAAAAACAGGGAATTTACCATAGAATCCTCAAAAGTCGCAAGGAAGTGATCCTACATGCCTGTGTACAAACTTGATGACAATCATATATCTTTTCCACTGCCAACTCTTGCAAGGGATGACGGACTTCTTGCAATAGGTGGGACTTTGTCCACAGAAAGGCTAATTCTTGCCTACTCCAACGGAATATTCCCATGGTACAATGAGGGAGACCCCATTTTATGGTGGTGTCCGAAGGAACGTTATATCATAAGGCCAGAGAATATCCACATTTCCCACTCAATGAAGAAATTCATGAGAAAGCACGATGTAAAGGTGGAGCTCAACAGGGATTTTTCCCATACAATGCACAGGTGCAGGGAAAAGAGAGAAGTCACTGAGGAAGGCACATGGATAACAACTGATATGGAAAAAGCGTACGCAGAGCTTGCAGATAAAGGCCTTGCTCTAAGCGTTGAAGCTTATATTGACGGGCAATTGGCAGGGGGTCTCTACGGAGTGAACCTGGGAAAATGCTTTTTTGGAGAGAGCATGTACTCCGATATGGAGAATGGCTCAAAGCTCGCACTAATTGGCCTTGCCCAGATACTTAATGAAAATGGCTATCTCCTGATAGATTGTCAGTTTCACACTGACCATCTTGAGAGCATGGGTGGAGAGCCCATCAGTTATAAAGACTATATGGAGCTGGTGAAAAAAGGTACTAAACATAATGGAGGGACATCATGAACGAGACACTAGAAATAAGATGTGAGTTACTTGTAGAAAACCAGAGATCTATGTGCAAAAGCTTTATGCTTGAACATAGCCTGACAAACGCTGTTGTAGCGGCTGCTTTTGCCGAAAAAGATCAGCAACTTGACGTGGACCAGTTAAGAAGTGCCAGAAAACTGTTAAAGGAAAGAAAAGGGGTCTTTTCTGAATTCAGATCATACAATGAGCTGATGGTTTCAGCTAAGATGGCACTTAGCGCTGATCCTGAAGATTATCTTGAAAAAGCTATTGAAGTCTATGACAGATTTCAAAAGGGTAAGATCCTGGGCTCTTCATACAGAGTGCTGGCAGCTGTCAGCATTGTAGACCAGGGCAGATACTCCGATACTGACAGGATCATCGATAAGACAAATGAGCTTCTTAAAGGGATGAAAAAAGAGCATCCTTTCCTTACTTCAGACGAGGATACCTGCTTTGCAGTGCTTTTAGCAATGACAGATAAAAAGGTGGAAGATATTCTGACAGAGCTTGAAGAGGCATATCAGATCGTCAAGAAGAAATTTGCATTCCACGATAATGCAGCATATTCACTGGCTCAGGTCATTACTGCTTATGAAGGAAATGTTCAGGAAAAATGCGAAAGAGCAATAGCTCTTTTTAATGCCTTTAAAGAAAAAGGGGCAAAATACGGGAAAGAGTATGAGCTTGCATCCCTTGGGGCACTTATAGATATTGATGCAGAGGTTGATGAGATCGTTTCAGAAGTAATTGAGGTTGCGGATCACCTGAAGGGTAAAAAAGGCTTTGGTGTCCTCGATATGGGCAAGGATACCAAGTTGATGTTTGGAACAATGCTGGTATCAGGAGCATACATGTCCGGAGAGAAGGCAAATGCATCCTCAATTAGCGGAGAGATAGGAAGAGTAGTAGCTCTTCAGACAGCTATCCTGATAACTATGATGATGATAATGACAACTACTGCCATTGCTTCATCCTCACACTAAGGAGAGATGATGAAATACGGAGAGTCTTTATTTGATATCTGTTACCTGTTGTTTGCCATAATAAGCGGCTGTATCATCCTTAAAAGATCCAAGGATACTACGGGAAAGATCATGGGTTTTGCCGCACTGATACTTGGGCTTGGTGATGCATTCCATCTTGTGCCAAGAGTGCTTAATTATTTTGTAAATGGTGATTTTACTGTGGCACTTGGGGCTGGCAAGCTGGTAACTTCAATAACCATGACTGTTTTTTACGTTCTTATCTATTATCTGTGGATGAGGGTGTATAAGTGTAAGGAAAACAAAGCGCTGACCATGGCAATCTGGGGACTCTCCGCTTTAAGGGTCATTTTATGTCTTTTCCCTCAAAATGGGTGGTTTCAGAATGAAAGCAGCATGACCTGGGGTATCATCAGGAATATCCCCTTTGTGATCCTTGGCGGTTTTATATGTTATATATATTATATAAAAAGAACACAGGATAAAACATTCCGCTCTATGTGGATATTTATACTGCTGTCTTTTCTTTTCTACATCCCCGTTGCAGTGTTTGCTGGGCTTGTTCCTATGCTTGGTATGCTGATGCTGCCAAAGACCATATGTTACATTCTTATGATCGTGACTTTTTTGCGAAAGAATAAGGCGTGACTTTGAGTTCAATATTTTCCATTTTTATGCTAGTGTAAACGCTTACAATTGAATATGTGTACATGATATAAATATTGCATGCAATGAAATACATGAAAAAGTGGAGGAGCAATATATGTCTGTGCACGTAATCGATGAAGCCAATCGCTGTTTACAGTGTCCTAACCCAAGATGCAGGGAAAATGGATGTCCAATTCACACAAACATTCCTGAGATGATACGTCTTTTCAAGGAAAACCGCATGATGGAAGCGGCAGAAATGCTTTTTGAGAACAATCCGCTTTCCATGATATGTTCACTTGTGTGCAACCACGGAAATCAGTGTGAAGGAAATTGCGTAAGGGGCATAAAAGGGGAGCCCATACATATTTCTTCAATAGAGAATTATATTTCTGACTCATGTTTTGAGCGACTTGATCTAACACCTGCGCATTCAAACGGAATGAAGGCTGCAGTCATTGGTGCTGGTCCAGCCGGGATTACAATTGCAATAATCCTGGCGCTTAAGGGCTATTCTATCACTGTGTTTGAAACTCACGATAAAATTGGAGGAATTTTGCGCTACGGTATTCCGGAATTTAGACTGCCTAAATCAATTCTGGACAGGTATTACAAGAAGATGCGCGAGCTTGGAATAAAGTTCAGGCCAAATTTCTCCATTGGTGGTTCGACTGGAATCAGAGATCTTTTAGAAGACGGATATAAGAGTGTTTTCATTGGTACAGGTGCCTGGAGACCAAGAAAATTGGGTGTTCCGGGTGAGACCTTTGGAAATGTCTTTTACGCCATAAACTATCTTAACAATCCAGATGTATACGAGCTGGGGGATAAGGTTGCTATAATCGGCGCTGGAAATGCAGCAATGGATGTGGCAAGGACGGCAATCAGACATGGCTCCAGAGAGGTTGTTGTCTACGTAAGAGGTGAGGAAGTCAGCGCTTCCCCAGAAGAGTTTGAATACGCCAAGGTTGATGGTGTTAAGTTTGAGTACAAAAAAGCAATTGTCAGAATTGAGGACGAAGGCCCCGTATTTAGAGATGCTGAAGGAAAAGAGAACTTGGTTCCAGCAGACAGCGTTATCATCGCAATCTCGCAGGTTCCACAGGACCGCATTGTCACCCGCGAAAAGGACCTTAAGCTCAACGAAAATGGTAATCTGGCTACAGATTCCCATGGCGAGACTTCACTTCCAGGTGTTTTTGCATCAGGAGATGTGGTCACGGGTGCAAAGACCGTTGTAGCCGCAGTTGCTGTATCCAAGCAGATTGCAGAGGATATGGACAGGTACATGAAGGAATTGAACTAATATCGATATGCTGTATTGTCTGACAAGACACTTTACTATATTATAATGATAAGGAAGATTGTATTATATGCATTTATATTCATTATTCCAGAGGAGTAACAGAATTCATGCGTACATCTGAAAAAATATTCAATTCATTGTTTTATATGGGGCTTACAAGAGATCAATATCAGCGGGTATCAGATGTTATAGGAGAAGACAACCGCAGGATTGCCGTTTCAGGAGGCTTTTGTGCTTCACTCTTTTGGATATTCAGTCTGATAATGTCCTTTAATTCAGATGCATATCTTGCATGCCGCATAGTATATGTAGTTGCATTACTGCTCAGTATTGCAACGATAATTGTGTCATTATTCATGGTTAAGAAGAGGCCATGGTTATTAAACCCTACCATAGGTGTGCTTTTGGTATCTGTCTTAGGCGCCGGCATAGGAATAGCCTTTTGCCAGCCGGATGTAAGGACTGCGTCAATGATCGCTTTCGTGATCATCACTCCCACATGTTTTATCAAGAATTCTATCACGGATTTTTTGATGCTGTTTATCACTGTTATTGTATATGCCGTGTTTGGCGTGAATATTATTGAGCCTGACATTTATTCCTGGGGCCTTGTAAACCTTATCATCTTTTCTTTAGCAGGGCTACTTGTTGGTCATGCCATCAACAAAGAGCGAAGCGAACGTTTTATTTATGAGGAATCTGCAAAAGAGCTTGCGGAAAAACAGGCAAGATATGCCAACCACGACGAGATGACTGGGCTTCGTAACAGACGCTCTTATGATACAAAACTAAAGGCTCTTGCAATGAATTTCCCAGAGCATATCAGCGTTGTCATCCTTGATATAAACGGACTTAAAAATGTTAACGATACTCTTGGACACGAGGCAGGAGATGAGCTTATTGTGGCTGCTGCTAAATGCATAGCTTCAGCCTTTTGGGGAATAGAGTCGGTTTATCGCACAGGTGGAGATGAATTCTGTGTCATTTCAGAAGAATCAAGCGATGAAACTCTCAGAAGAATAGAAGAGATGGAAAAGCTTCTATCAAACTATAAAGGTGAGATCATCACCGGCGTTTCGATTTCCTATGGTTATGCTACCAATCAGGATATGAAGGATATCAAATCCATTGTGATCCAGGCAGATAGAAACATGTATGAATATAAACGCAATTACTATGCTCAAAAAGATAATGATCGCAGGAATCTTTTGTGAGATATATGTGTAACTGCCGTGCAAACACAAAAAGGAGGAAACAGCATGGAACTTACAGGAAAACTCAAAGAACAGATCAGTAACGCCAATATCATGAGTTTTTTTTGAACTTAACTGATTCCATGACCGCTCCTTCATTCTTCCACACATATAAACAAATATTTGAAGTAAGTGTGCTCATTCTTTTGATACAGATTGATGAGGCTTATTATGTACAGATCAGAACAGGCTTTTAGCCTGTTCTTTTTTATATACGCAAGCATTTTGTTGTAGGTTTTCTCTATCCCCTGGGAGCGGCTTTCGTGCTGGCAGCACAAGCCTCTTCTGGTGGGAAGCATCATATATCCAGATGATGGATCGGCTGGGAGCAGGGAAAAGCTGACTACATTGTTGTAGGTATAGCTCTTTTTCAAAAGATCATCATAGGAAATGGACACGCCTGATGGAAATGAGGACAAACTGCCATCTGCAGAGGTTTTTGACAGGTGCACTGAGATGTCTTTTGCAATATCTACTGTGTGGTGGGCCTTGTTAATATTGGAAACAGGGGTTGTTATGACACTTATTGATGGAAGATCCTGAACAAAGGGCGTGCCCTGGGGGTGACTGTCAAAGGTGTCCAGGATCCACATTCCCATGTGGAGGGCGCTTATCCTCTTGTTTATGAGAAAGAGCTCGCGCTGCATATCCAGTATCTTGGCGTTTGCGATCTTCTTGATACCGTCCTTGGAGGAATTGTGGATGAGATCGCTGATCTCATTTATGGAACAGCCCGCCTGACGCATGGTAGTTATGAAGTAAAAAGAGCTTATCTGGGCGGAGGAGTAGTAGTGATACCCGTTTTCCGGATTCACCTTTGGAACGATGATCCCGGATTCATAGTAATGTCTTAAGGTATCCCTCGTAGTACCGCAGAGTTTGGCAAACTGGCCGACACTTAAGGTGTACTCCTCTTCAGAGTCTCTCATATTATTCCCAAATAATTTCATACATTTTCCTCTCAAAAAATTCTGGCAAAAAAATATTGACCTGGGGGTTACCCCCAAGATTATTGTAACAAAGAAATTTAAAACCACAAGCCAAAAGGAGGCAGAAAAAATGAAAGACGTAAAGGGAACAATAATCAGAATAATTGCAGAGTATCTTGATAAGGAGGAGAGCGAGCTTAGCGGAACAAGCTCTTTTACCGAGATCGGACTTGATTCACTGGACATCATGGAACTAGTAATGCAGATGCAGGAAGAGCTTGACTGCAAGATTGAGCTGTCACAGGATATCACAACAATCGACAGCCTTGTAGCACTTATTGAAAAAGAGAGCGCAAATGAGGCAACAGCCTGACTAAGATGGGGAACAAAATGGAAAATAACGAAATATGTAAGCTACTGGGCATTAAGTATCCGGTATTTCAGGGAGGAATGGCCTGGATTGCAGATGCCAAGCTGGCAGCGGCTGTGTCAAATGCCGGAGGCCTTGGGATCATCGCAGCCATGAATTCCAATGGAGAGCAGCTAAGGGAGCAGATCGTTAAGGCAAAAGAGCTGACAGACAAGCCCTTTGGCGTAAACCTGATGCTGATGAGCCCCTTCATAGAAGAAGCGGTAGATGTAGTGTGTCAGGAGAAAGTAAAGGTAGTTACCACAGGAGCCGGTAATCCGGCAAAATACATGGAAAAGCTTCTTGGTGCGGGAGTTAAGGTAATCTGCGTGGTTGCCAGCGTTGCACTTGCTGTCATGGTAGAGAGGATGGGCGCCTGCGCTGTTGTGGCAGAAGGCTGTGAATCAGGTGGACACGTGGGAGATACCACAACAATGGCCCTTGTACCGCAGGTGGTTGACGCAGTCAGCATCCCTGTCATTGCAGCCGGTGGAATTGCTGATGCCAGAGGAATGGCTGCAGCTTTCATGCTGGGTGCAAAGGGCATACAGATGGGAACAAGGTTTCTTACAGCAAAGGAATGTAGCGTTCATGACAATTACAAGGAAAAGGTACTCAAGGCTAAAGACCGTGACACCATCGTTACGGGAAAGAGCCTGGGCCATCCTGTAAGGGCACTAAAAAACCGCATGACCAGGGAGTTTACAGAAAAAGAAAACACTCCAGGTACTACAGCTGATGAGCTTGAAAAAATGGGGGCAGGAGCCTTAAGACGGGCAGCTATTGAGGGAGATGTGAAGTACGGATCATGTATGTGCGGCCAGATAGCAGGACTTGTAAACGAAGAAGGTACCTGCCTAGAAATCGTGGAAGGGATCTGCAACGGAGCCTACGCGCTTCTTGGAGTTTAATGGGAGGTCAGTGATGGGAAAAACAGCATTTCTATTTGCAGGACAGGGAAGCCAGTATCCTGGCATGGCAAAAGACCTCTACGATGCAGTTCCTGAGGTAAAAGAGCTATTTGATGAGGCAGAAAGCATCCGCCCCGGGACTCTTAAACAGATGTTTGAAGGGACCAGGGAAGAACTTAAAAAAACCGACAACACTCAGCCTTGTATGTTCTTGGCTGACCTGGCAGGAGCCGTTGCTTTAAAGAGCCAGGGAATCTCTACAGACGCCGTAGCTGGTTTTTCTCTTGGAGAAGTGGCAGCACTATATTTCTCTGGAGTTTTATGTTTTAGTGAAGCCTTTAGATTTGTTTGCCTTCGGGGAGAAGTGATGCAGAGGGCAGCCATGGAGAACGAAGGCAGCATGATAGCTGTTCTTAAAATGGGCAGGAACGAGCTTGAAGAGCTTGGAAAAGAAACAGAAACCTTCCCTGTAAACTACAACTGCCCGGGGCAGATAGTGGTTTCCGGAAAAGTAGAAAACATCGAAAAACTAAAGGCGCATCTTACTGAGAAAGAAGTCAGATTTATACCTCTTGAGGTGGGTGGCCCCTTCCACTCTCCATATATGGCAGATGCTACAAAGGCTCTTAAGGAGGAACTATCAAAGGAGGGCAGCTACAACATTAAAAAGCCTACGATAGCTCTTTTCTCCAATATGACAGCAGAGCTCTATCCAGAGGAAAAGCTGGAGATCATAGAAGCAATCTCAGATCAGGTGTCAAACAGCGTCAGATGGGAGGATATTCTTCGGAACATGAAGGAAATGGAGGTGGATACCTTCGTGGAATGTGGGCCTGGAAAGGCTCTTTCAGGATTTGTCAAAAGAACCGTCCCCGTGTCACGGATTTTAAGCGTCAGCGATCTTGAGTCGCTAGGGGACGCTATTAAGGAGCTTAAGAACGTATGTTAAAGGGAAAAACAGCCGTTATTACAGGCGGAACAAGAGGGATAGGTAAGGCGATAGCCAGAAAGTTTGCGGAAAATGGCGCAAATGTCGCAGTGATCGCAACATCGGATAGCGAGGGAGCGAGGGAGACAGTAAGGGATCTTCAAAACCTGGGGGTTAATGCCAGGTTATATACCTGTGACGTAAGAGACGCCCAAATGGTGGATTCAGTCAAGGAAGAGATCCTGGCGGATTTTGAAAAAGTGGACATTCTCGTCAACAACGCAGGAGTGACCAGAGACAATCTTTTAGCGGGCCTTAGCATCATCGATATTGACGATGTGATAGATATAAATCTCAAGGGCACCATATTCATGACCAGGGCTTTCATAAGGGAATTTGTGAAAAACAGAGGAGGTAACGTCATCAACATAAGCTCTGTAGTCGGGCTTATGGGCAACAAAGGCCAGGCCAATTATGCAGCTTCAAAAGCAGGAGTTGTGGGTCTTACCAAATCTGTTGCCAAGGAGTATGGCAGAAAGAACATCAGGTGCAATGCCATTGCGCCTGGATATATAGAGACGGATATGACAAGGAAGCTGAGCGACGAAAAGAAAGGTGAGATTGCCGGAGCGATACCCATGACAAAGCTGGGAAAGCCGGAAGATGTGGCAAACACGGCACTTTTCCTGGCCAGCGACTTATCCGGCTATATCACAGGGGAGATCATAAAGGTTGATGGAGGAATGTATGTATAGAGTAGTTGTCACTGGAATGGGAGTAATATCGCCGATCGGTAATGACCTTGATAGCTTTTGGTGCAGCTTAAAAGAGGGAAAGTGCGGCGTTGGCAGGATTGAGAGATTTGATGCTTCTAACCTGAAGGTGTCTTTGGATGCAGAGGTTAAGGATTTTGAACCCAAGAAGTATTATGACTCGGTTCAGGAAATAAGAAAGTCAGATCTTTTCATGCAATATGCCATGGCGGCAGCTAAGCAGGCAGTTGAGGACAGCAGGATCCTTGAGTCAGACCTTGATAAGGAGCGCTTTGGCGTTTATATAGGATCTGGAATTGGCGGTATTGGCACAACTCTCAGGGAGACAAAAAAGCTGACGGAAAAAGGGCCTGAGTTTGTTTCGCCTTTTTTTGTCCCTATGATGATCAGCAATATGGCTGCAGGTTCAGTATCCATTAAATTTGGTGCCAAGGGACCTACACTTCCTGTTGTGACGGCCTGCGCAACATCAACTCACACAATTGGAGAAGCATACAGGGCCATAAAGCACGGCTATGCAGATGCCATGATCGCCGGTGGATCTGAAGCCTCCATCAATGAGCTTGCCATGGCTGGATTTATCAATTGTCAGGCCCTTAATCTGACTGAAGATCCTAGTGAAGGAAGTCTTCCCTTCGACAAGAGAAGAGGAGGATTCGTTATGGGAGAAGGTGCAGGGATCCTGATACTGGAAGAGTATGAGCACGCTAAAAAGCGCGGAGCAAAGATATATGCAGAGGTAGTGGGCTATGCCAACACATCTGATGCATACCACATCACTGCACCAGATCCGGAGGGAAGTGGCGCCATAAGAGCCATCAAAAACGCTGCGGATGAAGCCGGAATTTACGATGCATCGGAAGTTTATGTAAATGCCCATGGAACAGGTACTCACCTAAACGATGCCATGGAGACCAAGGCTTTAAAGGCTGTTTTCGGGAAAAGAGCTTACGAACTGCATATCAGCTCCACCAAGTCCATGACCGGGCACATGATGGGAGCTACAGGAGCTGTTGAGGCGATCGCTTCAGTAAAGGCAATTGAAGAGGGCATAATCCCGCCCACCATAGGCTATAGGGAGAAGGATGAGGAGTGTGATCTTAACTACACTCCAAATGAAGCAGTAAGAGCTGACGTAAAGTTTGCCATGAGTACATCTCTTGGCTTTGGCGGACACAACGCATGTATAGCATTTAAGAAGTATGAGGCGTAACTATGAATTCACTTAAAGAATATGGTGATCTATTTTTAAAACTTAATCTGTCGGAACTGTCCATCAAGGAAGGGGACTTTTCACTGGTCCTTAGAAAAGATGGCGCAGGACAGGAGAAAAGCGAAAATATTGTTCAGGTAAACGATACAGTCATGGCCAGTAAGAAAGAGGCTGAGCCCATGAAAGAGACAGCTGGAACCCCGGTAAAAGCTCCGCTTCTTGGCATTTTTGAAGAACTCTCAGGAGACCGGACACCAATAAAAGAGGGGGATCTGGTAAAAAAAGGAGATGTGCTGTGTACCATCGAAGCCATGAAGATGCTTAACGAAGTGTTGGCCACAACTGAAGGAACTGTTGTCAAAGTCCTGGCAAAGCCAGGGGACCTGGTGGAATACAACCAGGAGCTTTTTATCATCGAGTAAAAGGAGCTTGTGATGAACAAAGAAGAGATAAAAACGATCCTTCCACATAGGGAACCCATGCTGCTTCTGGATGAAGCTTATCTAAATGAAGATGGTACAGCCACTGGATATTACACAGTAAGGGGAGATGAGTTCTTTTTACAGGGGCATTTTCCAGGAAAACCAGTGGTGCCGGGCGTGATCCAGTGTGAGATCATGGCCCAGTCTGCCTGCATTTTGTTTGCAGACAAGATGAGGGAAAAAGATATACTCCCTCTGTACACAGGCCTTGATAAGGTGAGATTCAGAGGAATGGTGCTTCCTGGAGATAAGATCAGGATAGACACCAGGATACTTAGGGAGAGCCATCCCATGTATCTCCTGCACGGAGAACTTTCGGTGGATGGAAAAAAGTGTATGAGTGGCGATTTTTCTTTTGCCATTATGAACAACAAAGAGGGAAAATGATATGTTTTCAAAGATTCTGATTGCAAACAGATCAGAAGTGGCCATAAGGGTCATAAGAGCCTGCAAGGAAATGGGGATAGAGACGGTAGCAGTCTATTCAGAGGCAGATGCCGGTGCACTTCACGTGCAGATGGCAGATGAAAGCTATTGTATTGGAGCCTCACATGTCAAGGACAGCTATCTGAACATGGATGCCATACTTACTGTTGCAAGGAATGTTGGGGCAAAGGCCATACATCCTGGATATGGGATGCTCTCGGAAAACCCGGAGTTTGCAAGGCGCTGTAAGGAAAGCGGCATAATCCTTATCGGGCCCTCCTGGCAGGTCATGGAGATGATGGGGCAGAAGGAACTGGCCAGGGAAATCGCCATAAAGGCCGGAGTTCCTGTGACGCAGGGAAGCGATATCCTAAAAAGCAAGGAAGATGCCATAAAAGAAGCTGAAAGAATAGGTTATCCTGTCATCCTAAAGGCCAGAGCCGGAGGCGGCGGAAAGGGTATAAGGATTGTCAGGACCAGCCAGGAGCTACTGCCATGTTTAGAACAGGTCAAAAAGGAAGCTCTTAGCTCTTTTGCCGACGACAAGGTGTTCATGGAAAAATACCTGGAGAAGGTCAAGCATGTGGAGGTTCAGATCCTTGCTGATAAAAAGGGCAAGGTCATCGTGCTTGGGGACAGGGACTGCTCCGTGCAGCGCAAGAACCAGAAGCTCATCGAGGAATGCCCTGCGCCGGTGCTTGATGAAAAGGTCCGGGAAAAAATGTATGAAGCCGCTAGAAACCTGGCGGTGGAAGTTGGGTACACAACAGTTGGAACCGTGGAGTTCCTTGTAAAGGATGGGGAGTTCTATTTTATGGAAATGAATACCAGACTTCAGGTGGAACATTCCGTAACTGAGATGGTCTGCGGCATTGACATCGTTGAGTGGCAAATCAGGACTGCTGCGGGAGTTGAGATACCCTTTGAACAGAAGGACGTAGGAGCCGGGAAACATGCCATCGAGTGCAGGATCTGCGCTGAGGATGAAAAGAGCTTTATGCCTGCGGTGGGAAAGATCAGCCTCTTACATATCCCTGGCGGCGTAGATGTGCGGTTTGACACAGCTCTTTATCAGGATCTGGAGGTTACACCCTTTTATGATTCTATGCTTGGGAAGCTTATTGTGTGCTCAGACACAAGGGACGGAGCTATAAGAAAAATGAAATGTGCGCTGTCAGAGTTTGTGCTGGTGGGCGTTAACAACAACAGGCAAATGCACATGAAGTTCATGGAAGATACAGATTTCCTGGACGGAAACTACGATACGGGCATTTGCCAGAAGGTGCTGTAAATGGAATTTAAAAAGTTTTTTTTGAAGGCTAATAATGAGCTTGAGGGAGTGAATCTGCTCCCCAGAGCAAGGCGCGTTACCTGCAAGAAGTGCCAGAAGCAGGTGCCTGTTTCCAGGATAAGAAAAAACTTCTTCGTGTGCCCGGAGTGCGGCAATTACTTTGGCGTAAGGAGCAGAAGGAGAGTCTTGATGCTCTGCGACAGGAGGAGCTTTAAAGAGCTGTATGGAGAGCTGCAGTCCAGAAATATCCTTGATTTTCCGGAGTATGATGACAAACTCTCTGCGGCCATGGAAAAAAGCCGTGAGAAAGAGGGCGTTATCTGCGGAGAAGGTACAATCGGAGGGATCAGAACCTGCATTTTTGCCATGGATGCCAATTTTATGATGGGCTCCATGGGCGCTGTTGTAGGCGAAAAGATAACAAGGCTGTTTGAATATGCCTGCGACAACAGTCTTCCAGTTATCGGAGTGACAGTGTCCGGTGGCGCCAGAATGCAGGAGGGGATGATATCCCTGATGCAGATGTCCAAGGTCTCAGCAGCAGTTAAAAGGCACAGCGATAAAGGAAATCTGTACGTAGTTCTTTTGACTAATCCCACAACAGGCGGTGTGGATGCAAGCTTTGCCATGCTTGGGGATATAACACTGGCAGAGCCCGGGGCAAGAGTTGGTTTTGCGGGACCAAGGGTAATTGAAAAGACCCTTAACCAGAGCCTGCCAAAGGGCTTCCAAAGGGCGGAAAGAGTCATGGAGTGCGGGTTCATAGATCAGGTGGTACCAAGGGATAAGCAGAAGGAAGTACTTGAGAGGATTCTAAGAATACACTGTGTTTGAAGGTGATCAGATATGAATACGGAAGATTATGAGATTGTACTTAAGGCCAGAGCAGCCGACAGGCTCACGGCTATGGACTATATAGATGGAATGATAAGCGATTTTACGGAGCTTCATGGTGACAGGCTCTATGGCGACGACAGGGCAGTGATAGGAGGGATTGGCTTTATTATGGATATTCCCGTAACTGTCATCGGCATAGAAAAGGGCAAGAACACTAAGGAGAGGATCGAGCACAACTTTGGAAGCGCAGCACCTGAGGGCTACAGAAAGGCTCTTCGCCTCATGAAGCAGGCGGAAAAGTTTAAAAGGCCTGTATTGTGTCTTGTGGATACAGCCGGAGCATATTGCGGAATTGAGGCAGAGGAACATGGCCAGGGAAGGGCAATTGCAGATAATCTCTACGAAATGTCCACTCTCAGGGTCCCAATACTCAGCATTGTCATAGGAGAAGGTGGCAGCGGCGGAGCGCTTGCGCTTGCCCACGCAGACAGGATCTGGATGGTTGAGGATGCGTATTTTAGCGTTGTATCTCCTGAGAACTGCGCAAATATCCTTTGGAAGGACACGGGAAAAGCTTCGGATGCAGCAAACGCACTTTCCCTTACTGCGAATAAGCTCTTCCAAGCCGGACTTATTGATAAAGTGCTAAAAGGTAATGACATGAAGGGTATAAAAAGTCAGGTTTATAAGGAGTTTTTAGGGCTCCTTCAGAGAAATCCTGAGGATCTGATTGAAGACAGATATCGAAGATTCAGAAAGGTTGGGTACTGATATGGCTTTGCTATATGAAGAGTTTTACAAGGAAAATATAGGCAAAAACGGAGAGATAACTGGCATAACTACCAGGATTCCCGATAACTTTAACTTTGCCTACGACGTTATAGACAGACTTGCAAAGGATGAGCCTGATAGCCTGGCCCTTGTTCACAGAAGCGCAGAGGGCAAAACCAGCAGATATACCTTTTCTGACATGTCCAGGCTTTCCAACAAGGCCGCCAACATGCTAAAAGGCCTTGGTGTCCATAAGGGCGATTCGGTCATGCTCCTTCTTAAGAGGCGTTTTGAGTTCTGGATAAGCATTCTGGCAATCCACAAGCTTGGGGCAGTGGCGATCCCAACGTCCCATATGGTATCTGCGCAGGACATAACTGACAGGGCGAAAAGAGCTGCAGCAAGAGTCATCATCTGCGTAAACTCAGGGGATATATGTGACAAAGTAAAAAAAGCCTGTGACGATACAGGAATGCTCCAGATAACTGTTGGAGACAGATATAGTGATAGCGTTAGCTTTCAGGAAATGCTAATGAGAAGCAGCGATGAAATGTACAGAGTTCCCACGAAAGTTACTGACGACATGCTCTACTACTTCACATCCGGCACCAGTGGCGAGCCAAAGGCAGTTATCCATGATTTTTCTTACCCGATCGCACACATATATACTGCCAAAAATTGGCATGGAATAAAGAAAGGTGACCTGCACCTTACAGTGGCAGACTCTGGATGGGCGAAATCAGCCTGGGGTAAGCTTTATGGGCAGTGGCTTATGGAGGCTGCAGTTCTGGTCTACGATTACGAGCAGTTTTATGCAGGAGACCTTCTTAAGGTCTTAGAAGAGGAAGGAGTAAATACTTTCTGCGCTCCACCAACCATATATAAGTATCTTGTTCTTGAAGATCTTGCCGGATATAACCTTAACAGGCTTCGACACACAACAACAGCCGGAGAGCCCATGCCCAGGGAGGTTTCGCAGAAATTTACGAAAATGACTGGACTCTATGTCCGGGAAGGATTTGGTCAGACAGAGACAGCTCTTTTGATATGCCATTCTCTCGGCGAAGGCAGGGATCAAAACTGCAGTGGGTCCATTGGTAAGGTATCGCCGCTATATGACCTAAGGCTTGTTGATGAGGATGGAAATGAGGTCCCAAGAGGCACAGAAGGCGAGATTGTTGTGATCCCACAAGATGGGAAAAGACCTTTAGGAGTGTTCAAGGGATATTTAGGAGACGAGGACCAGTACCGCCAGGTATGGGAAGGCGGAGTGTATCACACCAAGGACAAGGCCTTTCAGGATGAAGACGGGAATTACTACTTTGTGGGGAGAAATGATGATGTAATAAAATCCAGTGGATACCGTATTGGTCCATCGGAAGTAGAAGATATACTGATGAAGCATCCGGCAGTTTTTGAATGCGCTGTGACAGGCTTTCCTTCCAAAACAAGAGGCGCAGTAGTCAAGGCTTCTGTTATATTAAACGAAGGTTTTGAGGGCAGCACCAGGCTTGGAACGGAGCTTCAGGAGTACGTAAAGAAAAGGGCAGCCATATATAAATACCCAAGGATAATCTCTTTTGTGGACTCCCTTCCAAGAACTGCCAATGGCAAGATCAGCAGAGCCAAGATCAGGCAGATGGATGCGAAATGATGCAGGAAGTGTCAATAAGCACTACCCTTTTTCGTGGGAATCTGGGCAAGGATAACTGCGGAAAAGATAAGAAGGCACCCTGTGATCTCTATTCCTGTCATAGTCTGATGCAGGATGAGCCAGCCAAAAAGCGTTGAAAACACAGATTCAAGGCTCATGATAAGAGATGCTAGGGCGGGATTTAAGCCGCGTTGTCCGACAGCCTGAAGCGTGTAGCCCACAGCACTTGAGAATATTCCGGTATAGAGGATGGCAATCCAGGAAGTAGGCTCTAAAAGGCTGTTAATCCAGGCAGAAGGGTCAGGCATAAGGTCAAAGAAGATGGCGGCAATAAGTGAAACTGCGCCGCTTACAAAGAACTGGACGCAGGCCAGCGCTACAGGGCTCATTCTGGGAGCGTAGTGATCAACGCAAAGGATCTGGATGGAGAACAAAAGAGCGCAGCACAAAAGAGCGAGATCCGCAGTGGAAATCGAAAAGCCAACGCCAGCTAAGGGGTCGCAAAGAAGATAGAGGCCAACAAGGGCAATTGCCACCGCAGGCCATACCAGAAAACTGCATTTTCTTCCGATGAAAAGACCAAGTATTGGCACAAGCACGATATAGCAGGCTGTCAAAAATCCTGCCTGTCCAGCGGTGGCACCAAGGGCTATTCCCGCCTGCTGGAATGTAGATGCAAGAAACAGGGCAAGACCACATATCACGCCACCAAGGAGCTTGTTTGGTGGGATCTTACTGGGCCTTACATTATGTCCTCGTAGGAAAGGCAAGAGACAAATTCCGCCAATGATAAAGCGGATTCCGTTGAAAGTGAACGTTCCTATATTACTGCCGGCTACAGACTGTGCCACAAACGCAAGTCCCCAGACCACCGAAGCAAGAAGGAGCAGTAATGAGTTTTTTATTTGAGATTCTCTTAATTTTTCCATAAGCTTTTCCTATTTCTGCCCGCGAACGATGTTGTTGCAGGCAGTTATGAAATTCTGCTTTAAAAAAACTGTTGCATTTATTATTGACATTTTCAAATAGAAGCGCTTTCTGACTTATTGGTGCATCCACAAATTGATACTGTTATAATTATTAACGATAATATATTTAAAAAGAACTTTTTATT
>CAMVJI010000025.1 GCA_947167765.1 uncultured Butyrivibrio sp.
GCTCTGCTTGAACCAGTTGACGGGGAAGAAAAGAATGCCAAGAAGGGCATTGATATGAGGCAGTATGAGGATTTTGTTGATATACTGCTTTTCTTTTTCAGAGATATGCTGGTGTTCAAGGCTACTGAGAACATGGATCACTTGATTTTCACTGATAAGGTATCGTATATTAGTAGTGTTACAAAGAAGTGCAGTTATGATGATATAAGCAGTATCCTCAAGGATATTGATATAGCAAAAAATCGCATATCTTCAAATGTAAATATAGATTTAGCCTTAGAGCTTATGCTCATTGGCATTAAGGAGCATTTATGACAAAAGTAATCGGCGTAAGATTCAGATCTGCCGGCAAGATATATTTCTTTTCACCAGGGAAATATGTGATCAAAAAAGGTGATCACGTCATTGTAGAGACAGCAAGAGGCGTGGAGTACGGAACTGTTGTAACTCCTATTCAGGAGATAGAGGATGAGAAGGTAGTCAAGCCTCTAAAGACAGTTCTTAGAACCGCTAGCACCAAGGATGACGAGCAGGAGGCTGGCAACAGGGAAAAAGAAAAAGAGGCATTCAGGGTTTGTCTTGAGAAGATCAAAAAACATAATCTCGAGATGAAACTCATAGATGCAGAGTATACTTTCGACAACAACAAGATATTGTTCTACTTTACAGCTGATGGAAGGATTGACTTCAGGGAACTGGTCAAGGATCTGGCAGCAGTATTTAAAACAAGGATAGAGCTCAGGCAGATCGGTGTAAGGGATGAGACCAAGATCATCGGTGGCTATGGTATTTGTGGAAGACCTCTTTGCTGTCACTCTTATCTTTCTGACTTTGTGCCTGTATCGATCAAGATGGCCAAAGAGCAGAGCCTTTCACTTAATCCCACCAAGATATCAGGTGTCTGTGGAAGACTTATGTGCTGTCTTAAGAATGAAGAGGATGTTTACGAGGAACTTAACCGCAAGATGCCTGGAGTGGGTGATTTTTGTACTGCTAAGGACGGGCTTTCCGGAGAGGTTTCAAGTGTCAACATCTTAAGGCAGACCGTGAAGATCCTTGTGGATGTGGATGATGAAAAAGAGGTTCACGAGTACAAGCTCGAGGAACTTGAGAATATCAAGAAGAAACAGAAGAAAAAGAATAATAACGGTAACGCCAAGAAGGGTTCCAAGGAAGACGAAGAGATGAAGGAACTCGAGAAGCTTGAGAAGATCGAAAAGCAGGAAGGAAAGTCTAAGCTTGGGGACAATTGAGCTAAAGGACTCGGAGAGACTTGATGACCTTCAGAGAAATGGACTTAGGATAATCCAGGACCCGGAGAGATTTTGTTTTGGGATGGATGCAGTTCTTTTGTCTGGGTTTGCCAATGCAAAAGAGGGCGACAGAGTGCTTGATCTTGGAACAGGAACAGGTATCATACCGATCCTGATGTCTGCTAAGACCAGGGCCAGGGAGCTCATAGGTCTTGAGATCCAGGAAGAAAGCGCAGACATGGCAAGAAGGAGCGTAAGGCTCAACGATCTTGAAGACAAAGTAAAAATAGTACAAGGCGATATTAAGGAGGCAGGGCAAATTTTTGACGCTGCCTCTTTTGACGTGGTCACAAGTAATCCACCTTACATGATAAACAGTCATGGGCTTCAAAATCCTGATGCTCCAAAGGCTATAGCAAGGCATGAAGTGTGCTGCAGCCTGGAGGACGTGGTGGCAGCAGCCGCAAAGTGCCTAAGGAGCGGCGGAAAGTTTTACATGGTCCACAGACCCTTCAGGCTTGCGGAGATCATGGTGGTCATGCACGAATACAAGCTTGAGCCCAAGAGAATGCAGCTGGTTTATCCCTTTGTTGATAAGGAGCCAAGCATGGTGCTGATAGAGGGAGCCAGAGGCGGGAAAAGCAGGATCACCGTGGAGAAACCACTGATCATCTACGAGGCTCCAGGTAAGTACACTCCGGAGATCTACGATATTTACGGATACTAATGATTGAGTGTTTTTTTGTGACAGGGGGACGGTTCTTTTGTCACATTGCATGCAACGTGACAAAAGAACCGTCCCCCTGTCACGAAAAAACCGCTTGAAGTATGAGGAAACAATATGGCAGGAAAATTATATCTTTGCGCAACGCCCATAGGGAACCTTGATGACATGACCTTCAGGGTTTTGGAGACTTTAAAGTCGGTTGACCTGATTGCAGCAGAGGATACCAGAAACAGCATAAAGCTTCTTAATCATTTTGACATTCACACTGAGATGACAAGCTACCATGAGTATAACAAGTACGACAAGGCGCAGTATCTGATAAATAGGATGCAGGATGGTTTAAATGTTGCGTTAATAACAGATGCCGGGACTCCGGCTATTTCTGATCCGGGAGAAGTCCTTGTTGCAGAATGCCAGAAGGCAGGGATCACAGTTACATCTCTTCCTGGGCCGGCAGCATGTATCACAGCACTGACTCTTTCTGGCCTTTCCACCAGAAGATTTTGCTTTGAAGGGTTCCTTCCTTCATCTGAGGACAAGAAGGCAAGAAAAAGAATCCTTGAAGACCTTAAGGATGAGAGCAGGACCATGATAGTTTACGAAGCGCCCCATCACCTGAAGGCTGTGCTTTCAGATCTTTACGAAACGTTAGGGGACAGGCGGATCTCCATCTGCAGAGAGCTCACCAAGAAGTTTGAGGAAGTAAGGCCAACTACAATCAGGGAAGCAATCTCTTTTTACGAAGACAATGAACCAAGAGGTGAGTACGTTCTTGTGATAGAGGGTAAGAGCCTTAAGGAGCAGGATGAAGAGACAAGGCAGAGCTTTATGGATATGAGCCTTGAAGAGCACATGGCTATTTATGAGAGTCAGGGCCTTTCGAGGAAGGATGCCATGAAGAAAGTGGCTTCTGACAGAGGCGTTGGGAAAAGAGATATTTACCAGGCTTTGTTAGATGGCGAAAAGAGCTGAGGTTTTAGAGAACTTTTATACATAAAACGCGCCAAAATACCTTGTGAAAATATTGACTTTGTAGTATAAATGAAGTATCGGCGCTGATTTGCCGAAAAATTTATTAGTGTATCTGCGAATTATCTGGATATTATCACATATCAGATTTTTCGTACAAAAAAATCATAAAGAAAAGAGGTTAACTAAATGGCAAACATCGATTTAACCAAGTATGGTATCACAGGAACAACTGAGATCGTACACAACCCTTCCTATGATGATCTTTACACAGAGGAAATGAAGCCAGAACTTACTGGTTACGAGAAGGGTGTTGATACTGAGCTCGGCGCTGTTAACGTTATGACAGGTATCTACACAGGACGTTCACCTAAAGACAAGTACATCGTTATGGATGAGAACTCCAAGGACACTGTATGGTGGACATCTGAAGAGTACAAGAACGACAACCACCCAATGAGCGAGGACGTTTGGGCTAAGGTTAAAGAGATTGCTAAGAACGAGCTTTGCAATAAGAGACTTTTCGTTGTTGACGCTTTCTGTGGCGCTAACAAGGACACTCGTATGGCTGTTCGTTTCATCGTTGAGGTTGCTTGGCAGGCTCACTTTATCAAGAACATGTTTATTCAGCCTACAGAGGCAGAGCTTGCATCATTTGAGCCTGACTTCGTAGTATACAATGCTTCACTTGCTAAGGTTGATGACTACAAGGCACTTGGACTTAACTCTGAGACTTGCGTAGCATTCAACATCACAAGCCGTGAGCAGGTTATCATCAACACATGGTACGGCGGAGAGATGAAGAAGGGTATGTTCTCAATGATGAACTACTACCTTCCTCTTAAGGGAATTGCTTCTATGCACTGCTCAGCTAACACAGATATGAACGGTGAGAACACAGCAATCTTCTTTGGCCTTTCAGGAACAGGTAAGACAACTCTTTCAACAGATCCTAAGAGACTTCTTATCGGTGATGACGAGCACGGTTGGGACGACAACGGAGTATTCAACTTCGAGGGCGGCTGCTATGCTAAGGTTATCGGCCTTGATAAGGAGTCAGAGCCTGATATCTATAACGCAATCAAGAGAAACGCTCTTCTTGAGAACGTAACTGTAGCTGCTGATGGAAAGATCGATTTCGATGACAAGTCAGTTACAGAGAACACTCGTGTATCATATCCTATCAACCACATCAAGAACATCGTTCTTAATGTACATCCTACATCATCAGGCCCTGCAGCTCAGAACGTTATCTTCCTTTCAGCTGATGCTTTCGGAGTACTTCCTCCAGTATCAATCCTGACACCTGAGCAGACACAGTACTACTTCCTTTCAGGCTTCACAGCTAAGCTTGCTGGAACAGAGAGAGGTATCACAGAGCCTACACCTACATTCTCAGCTTGCTTCGGACAGGCATTCCTTGAGCTTCATCCTACAAAGTACGGTGAAGAGCTCGTTAAGAAGATGCAGAAGTCAGGAGCTAAAGCTTACCTTGTAAACACAGGATGGAACGGAACTGGAAAGAGAATTTCCATCAAGGATACTCGTGGAATCATCGATGCAATCCTTAACGGCGATGTAAACAAGGCTGAGACCAAGAAGATTCCTATCTTCGATTTCGAAGTTCCTACATCTCTTCCTGGAGTTGATCCAGCAATCCTTGATCCTAGAGATACATATGCTGATGCTTCTGAGTGGGAGACAAAGGCTAAGGATCTTGCAGAGAGATTCATCAAGAACTTCAAGAAGTATGAAGGCAATGACGCTGGTAAGGCTCTTGTAGCTGCTGGCCCAAAGCTTTGATCTGCTGATAATTTAATAGAATCTTAATAAAACTATCATGGCGCTGTGCTTTTTTAGCACAGCGCCTTTTTGTATAATATAGGTAATTCGTCATCAAGATTAAGTTAATGTGTCTGGAAAAAGGAGCCGCTTAATGAAGTATTGCTATATAAATGAAGAGAACTTCCAATATTTCAAGCCTCTTCTGCAGGAGGATCAGCAAAATAGAATGATGTCTGATCCTTCTATTTTTGGCTTGGGATGCTATGACAAGGACACTGCCTGCGGGATCATTATGTATACCATGGATGAGGACTTGATGACCCTGAGGATACTCTATGTGGCAGTTTCTCTTTCTTATCAGGGCCAGGGCGTTGCCACTGATATGATCAGATCCCTGGCTGACAATGCATATGAACAAGGGTATATTACATTAGCAAACTTTTTTGCAAAGGATAGTAACGACCCCAGATATGCGATGTTTGATAATACTGATGAATTCACAATAGAGCAAATGCCTGGTGGTGTATATTCAATGAGCAGCGACAAGCTAAAGGAAGTTGTTTATAAAATCCCGCCTGTTGAATATGATAAAAAGACTTCCGGTATAAGAACTACAATTTCCAATAGTCCGGGTCAGACAAAGAACCAGATATATGAGGCTTTAAAAGCTTCTGGCCTTGATGTGGCCCAGATGAAGCCGTTTATTGATGAGGACCTTAGCTACGCTGTCATAGGTAAAGAAGGAACCCCTACGGGAATGGTGGTTATAAGTCATTATGCGGAGCAGCACTTATATGAACTTAGCTATATAACTGCTGTAGAGCGTGATACAATAGCAGATCTTTATAATATTATGGTCTATGCTGTTTCTGACACTTCAGACCGGATGGGGCCACAGGATATACTGCGTTTTTCAACGGCAGTAGAATCTGTTGACAGGTTGGCACAAAAATACTTCTCTGAAGATCTTAAGACAGAGCGTTTTTACAGAGCCGGTTATGATGGTGAGACTGTGGGGTGATAGTTTATGAGCGATCTCTTAATTCAAAAAAAGCGGGAAGAGCAAACCTTTCTGAAGGAACAAACTCAAAAATGGACCACGGAGAATCAACTATTTGAGAATGATAAAACTGATACTCAGGTTTACGATCACAGACATTATTCTTTTTTAGAACGCCAAGAAAACAAAATAAACGGGTGCTATGGTGCTGGAATCGAGATCAAGAAGGAGGCAGAACCTGCGGCAGAAGTAGGGGACTGGGAAGTTGTTCAGCAGGAAAGAGAGCTTTCAAAGGCAGAAAAGAAGGTTGCCGAACAGGAGGCTAAGCTGTTCAAAAAGCAAAGTATGCTGGCAGAGCTTAGAAATAATAATCCTGATGGGGCACTTAATGCCAAGGAGGCTAAAAAGCTGGCAAAAGCCGAGGAAAAGTATTTCCAGGAAAAACTAAGTCTTATAGACCTTCAGGCTGAAGCCGATCTGGAGAAAGCCAAAACCGAAAAGGATAAGCTTGAGATAAGTGTTAATAAGTGCCAGGCTATTGTGGATGCGTGGACTGATTATACCAAGACTCTTAATATAGGTACATCAAAACGAAAAAGTGCAATAAAGCAAAAGGAAAAAGCACAGCTTGATCTGTACTGGGCCCAGTATAAGCTAAAGCTTGAAAATACAAAACCGGAAGAACAAAAGAAGGCAAATTCAAAATACAGGCGTAAGGTTATTGAGGCATATTTGAAAAAGGGTATTTCAAAGAGTGATGAAAACTGTGAAGAAGACCATATTATCAAAACTGAGATAAACGGAAAGCCAGTTGAACTGGTAAATATGGGCAGAGCGTTCCTGGGTGGCACCAAGCCGACATACTATTATAAAGATATGAAATCAGGCAAGCAGTACCTTTACAAGAAAGCAGAAAACTGCTGTGGTATCTCAAAACCTGAAGGCGCCATAGTGACGGAGATAGGCGGAAAGCTCCAGCACATCGTGGATCCTGAACATGAAATACCAGCTGTTGGTATAAAAAATGCAAAGGGTGAATATATAGGATCCATTCAGGAGATCATGGATGTTACGAACAAGCCTACTATCGACCTTGACGCATGGCAGACTGAGTATGAAGCAAAAAGAAATCCTGATCCAGAGATCATAAAGAAGCCAGAAATTCAGAAGCAGCTGCTGATCTTTCACTGCGTAGACTGGCTGCTTTGTAACTTTGACACAAAGGGAGAGCATTTGCTCCAGAAAAAAGATGGGTCCTTTGTATCTATTGATAAGGAAGGCGGAATGAACAAGATACTAAAGGATGATGCCCAGAGCATGAGCTGTACCTACAAGCCTCACAACCACGAGCCCATCTATAACATCTTTTTCAGGTACTACAGGGATAACAAGATTGACCTGGATCCCGGAGCCCTGAAGGCATTGGATGAAAAGATACATGCAGTTGAGACGTATTCCGAAGAGGAATATATGAAGATGTTTGAACCATATATCAAGCAGAGGAACAAGAATCCTAAGAAGATGAGGGAGAACATTTTAAGACGTAAGCAGAATCTGAGAGCGGAATATAATAAGTTCCTTGATTCCCTTCGAAAGGGGACAGTGCTTCCTAACAATATAAGGAGCGTCTGATTGTGCGACAGGTACAGGAATGATAATATACTAATTGTGGTATGTATTGGCCATAATAAAAGTAAAGGCAACTAACTGACAATGGAGAAAAAAAGAGAGTATTACCTGGATATTGCTCGTGTGATATCCATGTTTGGGGTCATAATAGTTCACACGAGTGCCATCAGCTGGTATTTTGCTCCATTTGAGATTTACCCCTGGGGAGTTTTAAATATCTTTGATATGCTGGGGAGATTTAGTGTTCCAGTATTTCTGATGATCAGTGGATATTTGTTTTTTAATCCCAAAAGGGAAGTAAGAGCCTTTGACATATTCACAAAATATCTTCCAAGGCTATTGTGCGCATACCTGTTTTGGTCGTTTCTCTATGCGGTCATTACCAGCGGGCTCTTAACATCAAGGTCTTTGTCAGGTGGTGTTTTAGAAAAACTACTTCACGACACTGTAGTAGGACACTATCACATGTGGTATATCTTTACCATAGCAGGGCTTTATATCATAACACCGGCGATCCGCCCTATAGCCACTGACAGAAAGGCACTCGGATACTTTCTTTTAGTATCCTTTGCATTAACCTATGTGATACCTACGCTTCAGCTGATACCTGCTGTATCAGAATACACCGCTCCTATCACCACAAGATTTGAGCTAAGCAGCATTTCAGGCTACGTATTCTATTATATTGCCGGGTACTATTTTGCCACACAGGACCTGACCATCAAAACAAGAAAGATGATATATGCAGTAGGGATACTCTCAGTTTTGGCGATGTACTTTACAGTCACTACTATCATCATCAGGCAGCAGTATCCGACCCTTGTTTATCACGATTATTCAAATGCAGGAATGCCACTTTTTGGTATAGCTGTATTTGTGTTTCTAAGATACAGGTTCCAAAGTGTAAACCCAGACACAAGAATAATGAGAGTCGTGGTGCGGCTTTCAAAGATGAATCTTGGAATCTACCTGGTGCATGATTTTGGACTTATCCTGTTTAAGAAAGCTGGTTTATCACCTGTAATGGGAACTCCGTTTATAATGGTTCCCCTGCTTGCGATCCTGGACTTTGCCATATCCGCCTTCGTCGTGTATGTGGTAAGCCATATTCCGGTATTAAAGAAATGGATCATATAAAATACAAAAGCGGCATGTTTTACATGTCGCTTTTACTTTGGATATATTCTCTTGGGCTGTGGCCATCCACTTTTTTAAAGACCTTGGAAAAATAGTAGGCGGATTCAAAGCCCAGGGCATCTGCAACTTCATAGATCTTCATATCACCTGACAGGAGCATCTCTTTTGCCTTGTCAATTTTTTTTGTGTTAACATACTCTGAAAATCCGGATTCTGTGGACTTTTTAAACAGTACAGAAAGATAAGCTGGTGACAGGCCAAACACCTCGGCAACTTCATTGAGCTGGAGCTTACCATTTAAGTTAAGGTCTATGTACTCCTGAATTGCAGTGATGAGCTTGTCCTTGCCAGAGCGGCGGTTGGAACCTACGATGTGGCTAAATAGCCTTACGGGCTGAGCTGCATCCGTCTGTTGTCCGGCAGTTTTAGCTTCGTCGTAGGATACAGCAATATCAAGTGGTGCAGAAACTGCTGATCCGATTCCAAAGGTGATATCCGCCTTAAAGTAGCTGCTTATCATGGTTCTGGCATTTTCCAGGGCCTCTGTGATAAGGTCCATGGTTCCTGCAACAGGGGTATCTTCGTTGAACATGAAGACAATGGCAAAGTGCTGGATATCGATGGATACTATATTACAGGGAGCATGTCTTGATATGATCTCCCTTGCCATGCCAATACTTGAGGAGTATACGTCAAGTGCAGCCTGGGTAAAAGAGTTATCGGCGTCAGAAGCTGAATTTCCAGAGTTGATCTCTCCGTAAACCACGATATATCTGTTGTAGTCAAAGCGAAGGTTAAGGCGGTTTGCTTCAGATAAAAACTCTTCTTCATTTCCGGAGAGGTGATTAAAGAGCTTTAGCATGAATTTTTGTCTGAGGTCCTCTAAAGAGCTTTCGCTGGTTGAGACTTCTTTCTGTCCGGAGGCTGGCTTGAATTCGTCAATCCTCTGGATTGCCTTATTTATGGCTTTTGTAAGAGTCTCAGGGTTAAGCTCTATCTTAACAAGATAATCAACAGCTTCTCCAAGAAGAGCCTGCCTTGCCATCTCAAATTCTTCGTAGGCTGTCAGCATGATAAAAGCAGGAACTATGCCATATTTTTTATGGGATTTGTTAAGAAGCTCAAGGCCTGTCATAACTGGCATTCTGATGTCAGCAATTACGATATCAGGGGGATCCATGGTGATAAGCTCCCAGGCCTCGTGACCGTTGGAGGCAGTGCCAATAACTTCTATTTTGTCTGCCAGCTCTTTTGCCAGCATGCTCTTAAGTCCGATCTGGACAAGAGGTTCATCATCTACAATAAGTAATCTGTACATTATTTCTCCAAAAATTATTTTCCACGGGGGAGAGTAAATC
Source organism: uncultured Butyrivibrio sp. (assembly GCA_947167765.1). GTDB lineage: Bacteria > Bacillota > Clostridia > Lachnospirales > Lachnospiraceae > Butyrivibrio. Next base: position 9,859 of record CAMVJI010000025.1, read on the forward strand.
TCATGGTGGTATATACGGAAGGCTCGCTTTCAATGGTGATGCCGTAGCCTTCTCCAAAGGTGTACTTGATGCGCTCGTTTACGTTGTACACACCAATCTGTTTAAAGAACTCTGTGCTGGTCTGGCTTTCGCCGGAAAGAACACTCTTTATGGCATCCGCCGACATACCAACACCGTTGTCAGTAACATCTATTATAACATTTCCATCCTTTTCATAAGTGTGGATCATTATCCTGCCTGCGCTGCCCTTTGGCTCAATACCGTGGAAAATGGCGTTTTCTACGATGGGCTGCAGGGAGAATCGATTTATCTTTTCAGTTAGGAGCGAAGCGTCGTCTGTCTGATACTCAAGCTCAATAGTTCCGCCGTAGCGGTACTTCATAATGGTAAAATAGTCATCTACTAAAGAGAACTCGTCTCCGATGGGGATGAGATCCTCGGTGCTCTTACTGATATTTTTCATAAGACGGGACAGGGACGTGGACATATCTGCAATTCCATCAGACCCCTGTATGGTGGCCATCCACTTGATGGTGTTTAATGTGTTGTATAAAAAGTGAGGATTGATCTGTGACTGAAGAACCTGATATTCCAGGTCGTGCCTTTCTTTTTCGTCTGCAAGCTTGGTCTCCATAAGGTCCGAGACGTTTTTAGAGAGGGAGTTGATGCCCTTTCCGATTTCGCCAAGCTCGTTGTTCCACTCCAATGACGCATCCCTTGAGAAATCTCCCTGACCTATTTTTTCAAGACGTTTTATCAAAAGATCTACTGGCCTTGTGATGGTTCGTTGAAGGGTAAAGCTCAGGATGAGGCCTGCAAAGATGATGGCTGTAAAAATAAGAAGGATCATCATGCGGTAGTAGTTCATCCTGCTGGTCAAGGCATTTTCAGAAGGAAGGTAGGAAATGATCCAGCCTGTATCCGGAAGGGTGTAGGAAATGACCTGAGTCGGAACAGCCTCTTTTTTAAGGACGCCGTCTACATATCTGTAGGAATTGCCTTTGCTGAAGGTCAGGTAAAGTGCGTCATCTTCAGATAGAACGAAGCTCTTAAGGGTATTTGTCACAACGTGCTCCGGAATATCAAGATACACCCAGCCAAGAACGATGGATGATGAAGAACTATGGATCGGGCGAACTACAGGGATTACTCTTGGATTTCCGCTTCTTGTCAAAGGATTTCCGACAAAGCCCACCCATTCATAGGAAGAAGAGGTGACCAGTTTGTCGAAAAAGACTGTATCCATAATGGTCATGGGACTGTTGGGAGCGCCCTGGGCATCGCCGCCGCCAACTACCTGCAGAAACTGCTTTCCGTCAGGGGTGGAGATAAGGACTCTTCCAATGTGATTTCTTACGCCGATTATGTTAAACTCGTTGTTTAGGTGATTCCACGCAGACAGAGACAGCTTTTTTCCAAGATGAGCGTCCTGGGCATAGGTCCTGTTGACGGTCCTTAGGTAGTTTTCCAAAGTGCCGTCGAGACAGATCCAGTTGGCAAAGGTAAGGACGCTGCTGATGTTTGAGTCCAGATCGTTTCCAAGGACGTGTATATTGGTAAGAGCTGATTGCTGCTGATTTTCTTTTAGATAGCGCACGGAAAGAACATAGCTAAGAGATGCTACAGAAAGGGCCAAAACCATGGCAAACCCCATGGCCCAGATGATTATTTTATTCCTTATAGAGTGTTTTTTTCCCCGCATAGCTATAGTTTAGAGCAGGGCAAAGATAAAGAAAATACATTTTTATATAAAAAAATTGCATTATTTTGTCAACAAGAGTTAAAGATTGTACATTCTTAAATGTTTTTTCGAATTATAAAATAACAATGAACAAACGAACAGCCGCGAAGCGGCAAATTGTAAAGGGAGGTTTTTTCCATGAAAAAGAGAATTCTTAGTTCAATTCTTGCTATGACCATGGTCGTAGCCAGCATTACTGCATGTGGCAGCGCAGCAGAGCAAGCTCCAGCAGAAGCACCTGCAGCAGAAGCTCCAGCAGCAGAGGCTCCAGCAGCAGAACCTGCAGCAGAGCCAGCAGCTGATACAGCAGCATCTGACGAGCCAGTAAATCTTAAGTGGGCTCTTTGGGATGTATCAAGCACAGTTTACTATCAGCCACTTATCGATGCTTACACAGCAGAGCATCCAAATGTATCAATCGAGATGGTTGACCTTGGATCAACAGATTACAGCACAGTACTTGGAACACAGCTTTCAGGTTCCGGATCAGACTTCGATGTAGTTACAATCAAGGACGTTCCTGGTTATGTTTCACTTGTTAACAAGGGAGTACTTGAGCCACTTAACGATCGTATCGCAGCTGACGGCGTAGATCTTTCACTCTACAACGGCGTTACAGATCAGGTTACAATCGATGGAAACCTTTATGAGCTTCCTTTCAGATCAGATATCTGGGTTCTTTTCTACAACAAGGACATCTTTGATGCAGCAGGTGTTGACTATCCTACAAATGATATGACATGGGAAGAGTATGACAAGCTTGCAAGAAGCGTAACAGATACAACTCCTGGCGCTGAGATCTACGGATCACACTACCACACATGGAGATCAACAATCCAGCTTGATGGTATCCTTGATGGCAAGCACACAATCGTTGATGGCGATTATGAGTTCACAAAGCCTTACTACGAGATGGTTCTTGGACAGCAGAAGGACGGTGTCTGCATGGATTATGCAACACTTAAGACACAGGGTCTTCACTACTCAGCAGCATTTGCTCAGGGTAACGTAGCTACAATGAACATGGGATCATGGTTCATCGCAACTCTTATCCAGAAGATCAAAGACGGCGAGTACACAGACTGCACAAACTGGGGTATTGTTAAGTATCCTCATGCAGAAGGTGTAGAGCCTGGTTCAACTCTTTCAACAATCACAGCTCTTGCAGTTCCTACATCAGCTCCTAACAAGGATGCAGCTTGGGATTTCGTTAAGTTCGTATCTGGCGCTGAAGGTGCAGAGGTTATGGCTTCTACAGGTAACATCCCAGCTATGACAAACGACAAGATCGTTGATCTTATCGCATCAATGGATGGATTCCCAACAGACGAAGCTTCTAAGGAAGCTCTTGTAACAAGCCACACATACCTTGAGATGCCTGCAAACGACAAGTCATCTGAGATCGAGACAGTTCTCAACGAGCAGCATGACCTTATCATGAACGAAGAGACAAGTGTTGATGATGCAATTGCAGCTATGAACGAAGGTGTTCAGGCAATTCTTGCACAGTAATTTATTCAAAGATATTCAGGATTAAAACAGGGCACTTGAATAATCAGTTTGAATTCAAGTGCCCTTTTTATAAGAAATGAGGAGTTACTAATGGCAGCTGAGCTTACTGCGATGGAAAAGAATATGAAGAGAAGGGCCAGAAGAAGAAATCTGGTTGCTTATTCTTTTATTGCACCAAACTTCATTGGATTTGCAGTATTTACTTTAGGTCCCATAGTGCTTGCACTTCTCATGTCCTTTGCGGAATGGGATGGAAGCAATGCCATGAAATTTGTGGGGCTTCAGAATTTTGTAAATATCTTTAAGGATGACAGATTCATCGCATCACTTAAAAACACAATCGTGTACAGTATCTTTACAGTGCCTATCACGCTTGCTATGGCACTGGGACTTGCTATTCTTCTTAATCAGAAGATAAAAGGAAGAGATTTCTTCAGGACTGTAGCTTTCTTTCCTTACGTTGCTTCACTGGTTGCAGTGGCAGCTGTTTGGAACATGCTCTTTACCCCTGCCAAGGGCGGTATCGTCAATCAGATCCTGATGAACGTATTTCATGCAGCGCCTCTTAAGTGGGCAGCTTCATCAAGTACTGTAATGTTGACAATTATCATGTTCTCCGTCTGGAAGAACATGGGCTATTATATGGTAATTTATCTGGCGGGCCTTCAGGGAATCAGTGAGGACCTCTACGAGGCAGCAGCTCTTGACGGAGCAAGCTCCATGCAGAAGTTCATCCACATCACGATCCCACAGCTACGTCCAACCACTTTCTTTGTAACTATCATGCTGACCATCAACTGCTTCAAGGTATACGACATCGTATACATGCTGGCAGGTGGTTCTAACGGCGTTGTAAATAAGAGCGCAATGGTTCTGGTTTACTACATCTATGAGGAGGCTTTCAGAAACTGGAAGCTGGGACAGGCATCAGCTTCGGCCCTTGTACTCTTCGCCATTGTACTTGTTGTTACCCTCATCCAGTTCAGGGGTGAGAAAAACTATGCCAACGATTAACCCGGGAGGAAAGTAACGTGAAAAGCAAAAAAGCAAATAAAGCCGTAGGGCAAGTAATAATCTATGTGCTGCTCATCTTCCTGGCAATCATGATGTTAGTGCCCTTTGTATGGATGATTTCAGCATCCCTTAAGTTTAATAAAGACGTTTTTGTAATACCCTTTGAGTGGATTCCCAAGGCTCCGAGATGGCAGAACTACATTGACATCTGGACCAAGATTCCCCTTGCAAAATTTACACTTAACACTGCCAAGCTGACCCTTATCGTTACCTGCCTTCAGCTGCTCACATCAAGCTTTGCAGCATACGCTTTTGCTAAGCTCGAGTTCAAGGGAAGAGATCTTTTGTTCCTTGCATATGTGGCAACTATCGCAGTACCCTGGCAGGTTTACATGGTTCCCCAGTTCATGTTCATGAGAGGCCTTGGCCTTGCGGATACACATCTGGCCATCATCATTCTTCAGGCCTTCTCGGCCTTTGGAGTGTTCCTCATGAGACAGTTCTATGAAGGGATTCCGGATTCGCTGTGTGAAGCAGCCAGGATTGACGGAATGACGGAGTATGGCATCTATTCCAAGATCATGCTCCCGCTGTCCAAGCCGGCGCTTTCAACACTGATCATCTTCACCTTTGTTAATACCTGGAACGACTTCCTTGGTCCCCTCATCTATCTGACCACTGAGTCAAAAAAGACATTACAGATAGGACTTAAAATGTTCATATCCCAGTATTCCGCTGAATATGGTCTTATCATGGCAGCTTCTGTGTTATCATTAATACCAGTATTTATAGTGTTTATCTCACTTCAGAAATACTTTGTTGCTGGAATCACAACCGGAGCTGTTAAAGGATAACCTAAATGGGAAGAACGATAGTAAGTGATCATGTAAAAGAAACAAAGGGCGCAGGTATTTTTTCACTGTACCCAGATATTTCAAACAGAGACAGCTGGGAGGGACTTCCTTCCCAGCTTAAAAAAGAAATCATTGAGGCTGGGCAGGAGGCGAAAAAAAACCCCTGGACCCAGCTTCTTATCTCTGATTTTACAGAGTTTTCAAAGACTGGGAACAGGCTTGCTTTTGAGGACAAGTATTTTCCAAGAAGAAGGAAACTATCAGCCCTTGTTATGGCTGAGTGCGTAGAAAATAAAGGCAGGTTTTTGGATGATATTTTAGATGGCCTCTTTCTTATTTTGGAGGAGACTACCTGGTGCCTCCCGGCCCACAACAGCTATATAAGGGACGCCAAGCAGGAGTATCTGCCTGATGAAAGCAGGCCCATAATCGACCTGTTTGATGCAGAGACTGGCGCCTTTGTGGCTATGGCTGAATACCTTCTTCGTCCCGAGCTTGAAAAGATAAGTCCATATATTTGCAGCTATGTGGATAAGAGGCTTAATGACAGGATCTTTAAGCCTTATTTTGCTGAGCATTTCTGGTGGATGGGTAACGGAAAAGAGCCTATGTGCAACTGGACTCCCTGGATAACCCAGAATGTGCTGCTGTCAGCCCTCACAAGGAAAGAGGACTTCTTTACTGAGGATGAGAGACGAAAGTATATAGAAAAGGCAGCAGTTTCCCTTGATTATTTCCTGGATGAATATGGCGATGACGGATGCTGCAACGAGGGAGCCCAGTACTATTCCCACGCAGGACTTTGTCTGTTTGGGGCGCTGGAGATCATGAGAAATGCCCTGGATGATAAGGGAGAAAAGAGTAATCACTTTGCGGATGTATTTAAGGAGCCCCTTATCAGCAATATAGGCAGCTACATCGTCAAGATGCACGCTGCAGGAGACTATTACATTAACTTTGCTGACTGCAGCCCGATCTGCGGAAGACGCACAGCAAGAGAGTACCGCTATGGCAAGGCCACAGGAGATGAAGCCCTTATGTCCTTTGCAGCGCTGGATTTTGCAAAAGCTTCCCTGTCTGAGAGACTTCTTTCCGACGAGATAAATCTCTTTTACCATGTGATGCAGGCCTTTAGCTGCGCCGAGATCCTTTCCTTTAAGGGAAAAGAAACTGCGCCCACAGACTGCTTTTTTGAAAGTACTGGCCTTATGATCGCCAGGGATGAGCGTTTCGTCTTGGCGGCCAAAGCCGGCAACAATGCGGATTCACACAATCACAATGACGTGGGATCCTTTATTGTCTACAAAGATGGAAGGCCCCTAATCATTGATCTTGGAGTAGAAACCTACAGGGCCAAGACTTTTTCAGATAAGCGCTACGAGATCTGGACCATGCAGTCCCAGTTCCATAACCTGCCAACCTTTTTGGAAGAGGGCTATGACGGAAAACTTGGTAAGGATTCAGCAGCTGACCTGTACGACAGCAGGATTGTCATGGAAAAAGATGGCATAAAATTCAAGGCAACAGACGTATCCTGTGTCCTGAACAGAAAGCCTGAAAGAGATGGCACTTCACAAGAAGCAGTCTCTTTTGACACCGCTTTTTTGACAGAAGGCGTGACCGTCGCAAGTACTCTCAAAATGGACATTGCTCATGCATACGGAGATGATCGCATTAAGAGCTATGTTCGCGAAATCAGCTTGATAAAAGGCGAAGGCATAATGGTGAAGGACAGCTATGATGGGAATCTTGATGCTGTCCTTAGTATCATGACCTATGAAAAGCCTGAAATGATTAAGAACGACTCTGTGGGAGCATCCATTTCATTAAAGCTGGGAGAAGCAGGTATTCTGGACATCCATGGAGCAGAGCTTGTAGGCTTAGAGCCTATTGAGATAGCAGATCCGCGCCTTTCTATCGCCTGGAAACATGAGGTGTACAGGATCTTAGTTCGTGTTAAGAAAGAGATCCTTATGACACTTATCTAAAACATGTCCGGATATCAAAACAAAAACAGTACAAGATAACACAATAATTGTCATATAAATTCATTAATATTTACTATCCGTATTTCTATAATGTAGTAAATATCATTAGACAACATATAGCAAAAGAGGAGGCTGCATGAGGAAATTAACTGGGGAAGAACAAAAATGGGTTAAAGATACGCTGGGGAAGATAAAGGACAAGATGGTTCCGGTAACGGAGCGCAATCTTGACAGCATTCCCTATACAACTATGAGCGGACGCTTTGACGATAAGTCAGAGAGCGATGTCTGCTGGTGGACCAACGGCTTTTGGGGCGGCGAGATGTGGCAGCTCTATAAGCTCACTGGAAATGAAATGTTTAAAAAAGAAGCCATCGGGGTTGAAGATAAGCTTGATAAGGTCCTTATGATAAATGAAGGCCTTGACCACGACAATGGCTTTAAGTGGCTCCCAACATCTGTAATACGATACAAGCTTGAGAAAAACAAAGAATCCTATAACAGAGCAATGCTGGCAGCAGGAAACATGGCTGGTCGCTTTAACCTTGCAGGTAACTTTATCCGCGCCTGGAATAACTGGGATGATGTGGACAGAAGAGGCTTTGCCATCATTGATTGTATGATGAACCTGCCTCTTTTATACTGGGCTTCAGAAGAGACCACAGATCCAAGATTTAAGATGATGGCAGTAGCCCACGCAGATACGGCAATGAAGACCTTTGTAAGAGAAGACGGATCTGTTAATCACATTGTTGTATTCGATCCTTTTACTGGCAAGATGGTAGAGAGCCTTGGAGGTCAGGGCTATGGCGTAGGCTCATCTTGGACAAGAGGCCAGAGCTGGGGAATCTACGGCTTTGCTCTTAGCTACGGATATACAGGGGATAAAAAGTATCTTGAGACATCAAAAAAGATAGCAGACTACGTGATCTCAGAACTTGGAGATTCATACCTTGTACCAATAGATTACCGTCAGCCAAAAGACGTTGATCTTGAGGATTCAACGGCAGCAGCCATAACAGCTTCAGGTCTTATCGAACTTGCTTCTCAGCTTGAGGGAGAGGAAGCTGACAAGTACCTTGACGCTGCTATAAAACTTCTTAAGACTCTTGATGAGAAGCGCATAAGCTGGGGACTTGATACAGACAATCTTCTTAACAACTGCGCTGTTGATTACCACGGCGATGGCCACAACATGTCCATCATCTATGGCGACTACTACTTCATCGAAGCCATGATGAAGCTTGATGGCACAGCACTTAAGATTTTCTAAGGAAGCGGTGACGAGCATGAAGTTTGAACCTACAAAACTTGACTATACATTAAGTCCTTACACTGGTATGACCAGGGACAGCTGGATAGAGGCTGCCAAATACCTGCTAAAGGGCGTTTTTGACAACCTTGAGAGTATCGACGCCCCAGTTGTGATGCCAAGGTATGAGACAGAAGTAACATATCCTCAGAAGGGCGCTCCAGAGTGGCGTATAAAGGCTGAGTATTTTGAGGGTCTTGCCAGATCTTTTTTCATCTCAGCGCCGCTGGTGCACATTGAGCCAGACCTTACCTTAAACGGAATAAACGTCAGGGACTACTACAAGAAACAGGTCCTATGCGCAGTAACTCCCGGGGAAAAGAACTATGTCCTTAATTACACGGACATGAAAAAGACTGATACTTCTGGAAATCTCTTTTCCGCGTTTCAGCAGACAGTTGAGACTGCAGCGCTGGTTATCTGCCTGTGGCTGTCAAAGGAAGAGATCTGGGATACATACGATAAAGAGGAAAAAGACAGGATCGCGGCTTTCCTTTCTGACTTTGGACATGCCAACACGGTTCCTCAGAACTGGCGACTTTTCAACATGCTGGATCTGGCTTTTCTTTACATGAACGGCTATGACATCGATGAAGATATCATGAGAGATCACGCCCAGAATATCCTTAACTACTATGTTGGAGAGGGCTGGTACAGGGACGGACAGAGCTTTGACTACTATTCCTGCTGGGCCTTCAACATGTACACAGCCATGTGGAATCTCTGGTACGGCTATGAAAAAGAGCCTTACATTGCAGCGAAGTTTGAAGAAAACTCAAATGAACTTATGAAGACCTACCCTGACTTTTTTGACAGGGACGGCTTTACCAATATGTGGGGCAGGAGCTGTATCTACAGAAATGCTGCAACCAGCGCATTTGATGGAAACCTTATGATGAGAAACAGCACCATGGATCCGGGCCTGGCAAGAAGGATCTGCTCAGGGTCACTGCTTCAGTTCTTTACAAGGGACGACTTTTTGTGGAGCGGAATTCCTACCCTTGGCTTCTATGGTCCATTTGTTCCGCTGGTTCAAAGCTACTCATGTGCTGAATCTCCCTTCTGGCTTGCCAAGGCTCTTTTGTGCCTTCATCTTCCTGCTGACCATCCATTCTGGACAGCTAAGGAAAACAACGGAAGCTGGGAAGGCTTAAAGGAAGGCGATGTAAAAGTCACAACTCTAAACGGTCCTGCACTTTGTTTTTCAAATCATGGATCCAACGGCATCACAGAGCTTAGAACAGGCAAGATCCTCAAGGAAAAGGGCGACGTTCATGGAATGAACAACTACTCTAAGCTTGTGTTTAACAGCAAGTTCCCATGGGAGGCCACAGTTTCAGAAAACGTGGAATCCCAGCAGTATGTGGTGGAGTACACCGATGAGAACATCTTTGTATCGGCCAATGCAACTTTCTGGGCAGGGGAAAAGAAAGACGTGCTCTATAGGCGTCAGTTCTTTGAATTTGAGCCTGAGTGTGAGACACACTGGAAGACCGCTATTAACCTTGCAGACTTTACTGTTCCCTACGGAATATTAAGGGCAGACAAGATCAGATTTTACAGGCGTCCAGCAAGGATAACCCTTGGAACCTTTGGATTTCCTGACAATGGAACAACCATGGAGACCAAGGAAAAGGACGGCGCAAAGGCTGTCATCCTAAAGGGCAAGGACCACACAGGAAAAGAAAAGCAGCTGGCATTTACCATATTTGCCGGATGGACAGATATTAAGCGAATCGACAGCACTGGCACAAATCCTGACAGCGAAAAGTCTATCATTTTGTATGCAGAGACAGAAAGGAACAAGCAGTATGGGTACGATCCATATTTCCTGATCTCTCAGACTATTACCAAGGAGTCCTTAGAGGACTTTACCGAGGATGAGCTGTTTCCTATCAGCAAGATCGAATACACTGATCCCCAGAACTGCGGCGGATATGGACCAGTTACTATCCACATGAAAAACGGAGAGACCAGAGAAATAGATTTCTACGGAATCGAAGCAAAACTGTCTCTGTGATAGATAATATATGAGGTTAAACAAATGAAAATATCAGTTTATAACGACTGGGACCACGTGCCCAAGGCGGAGGCGCAAGGATCTGATGAAGCAGTCCTTGCCTGGGATGGAGAATACAGAAAGGGCGACATCATAGAATTTTCAGGCCTTGAGCCTGGACGCTTCTATATGGTGAAGGTTGATGCAGCGATCGAGACATCTCTGGTTCTGGTAAAGGAGGAGACAGTTCTTTATACTGTTCCCTTCTATGAGAAAAAGACAAGCTACAATCCCCTCTCTTTCTTTGGAAACAGACATGTAGTAACTATCCGCTATGCAAGGGACTACGAGATAAATTCTTATAAGAACCTGGCTCTTAACCCCTTTGACCAGCATGAGGTGTCAGGGGTATATCCACACGCCAGTGCCAACGTAGAAACCAGAGGCGAAGCAGTGTTTGCAGCAAGAAACGCAATTGATGGCTGCATCTGCACCTTGTCCCACGGCGAGTGGCCATACGAATCCTGGGGTATCAACAGGCAGGACGATGCCAAGATCACCATAGATTTTGGCAGAAAAGTAGACTTTGATAAGATCGTTCTTTACACAAGAGCAGATTTCCCACACGATAATTGGTGGATTCAGGGAACCTTTGAGTTCTCCGATGGAACCACAGAAATTATCGACATGGACAAGAAGGTACAGGAGCCCCATGTCTTTGAGATAAGGAAAAAGGGCATAGAGTGGATCAAGCTTGGAAATCTCATTAAGGCAGACGATCCAAGCCCGTTCCCGGCTCTTACCCAGATAGAAGTGTACGGAACAGAAAGTAATTAAATTATAAACACACCTTCCAAGGATTAATAGTTTTTTAAGAAAAGCTGCATATTCCAGATGTTAGAATATTGTTAGTTCTTATGAGAAAACAGGAAGGTGAGATATGAATACTTATTTTACAAGAGGAAAAGATCAAAATAAGAGCAGGCTGTTATCTGTTGTGCTGATAATAGCCCTGCTTTTTTGTTGCACAGGATTAAGCGGCTGCGGAAAGAAAAGCGGCAAGGCCCTTTCGGAATACTGGGCAGCTGACTCGGAGGCAGCGGAGAGCCTTCGTGAGTACGTTTCAAAGGTTACAAACAAAAAGGACAGTGAAAACTTCATTCCGGCAGAGGACAGGATAGCTGTGTTTGACATGGATGGAACTCTTACCTGCGAGACTTACTACACCTATTACGACACCATGATGTTCATCAATTACTGCCTTGAAGAT
>CAMVJI010000026.1 GCA_947167765.1 uncultured Butyrivibrio sp.
GCTTTAACCCGGTAAAAATGTGGTAAAATATAACCACTTATGAAATCGGAATAATAAAAATTTGGAGGCATTAACAGATGAGTCAGCAGAAAATTGGAACAAGGTGCGTACAGGCGGGATATACTCCGAAGAACGGAGAACCAAGGCAGATACCTATTATTCAGTCAACAACTTTTAAGTACGACACCAGCGAGGATATGGGTAAGCTTTTTGACCTTGAGGCCAGTGGATACTTCTACACAAGGCTTCAGAACCCCACCAATGATCATGTTGCAGCCAAGATAGCTGCACTTGAGGGTGGAACTGCAGCAATGCTCACATCTTCAGGACAGGCAGCCAACTTTTTTGCCCTGTTTAACATATGCGAGTGTGGAAGCCACATTGTAGCTTCTTCATCAATATACGGCGGAACCTTTAACCTCATCGCAGTTACCATGGCTAAGATGGGTATCGAGGTTACCTTCGTTTCACCTACAGCAACAGATGAAGAGCTTGATGCAGCATTCAAGGACAATACAAGAGCTGTATTTGGAGAGACTATCGCCAATCCTGCTCTGACAGTTTTGGATATTGAGAAGTTTGCAAACGCTGCCCACAGACATGGAGTACCTCTTATTGTGGACAACACCTTTCCAACACCTGTAAACTGCAGGCCAATCGAGTGGGGAGCAGATATTGTAACTCATTCAACAACCAAGTACATGGACGGTCATGGAGCCGGCGTTGGCGGAGCAATCGTAGATTCAGGCAAGTTCGACTGGATGGCACACGCAGACAAGTTCCCTGGACTTTGTCAGCCAGACGATTCATATCACGGCATTACATATGCTGAGAAGTTTGGAAAAGAGGGAGCCTTCATAACCAAGGCTACAGCCCAGCTTATGAGAGACTTTGGAAGCATCCAGTCTCCACAGAATGCATTTATCTTAAACCTTGGACTTGAATCCCTTCACGTACGCATGCCCAAGCATGTGGAGAACGGTCTGGCAGTAGCAAAGTTTTTGGAAAAGCACCCTAAGGTTGTTAAGGTCAATTACCCTGGCCTTGAATCAGATAAGTATTATGAGCTTGCCAGGAAATATATGCCAAACGGCGGCTGCGGCGTAGTTTCTTTCGAGCTTGAAGGTGGCAGGTCAGCAGCAGAGAACTTTATGAAGAAATTAAAGCTTGCTGCTATTGAGACTCACGTGGCAGATGCCCGTACCTGCTGTCTCAACCCAGCAACATCAACACACAGGCAGATGACTGATGAGCAGCTTTCTGAGGCTGGAATCCCAGCAGGACTTGTAAGAATGAGCTGCGGCCTGGAGGACAAGGAAGATCTCATCGCAGATCTTGAACAGGCTCTTTCTTAATCTGTACTAATGATGGCCTGTGGCGTGGCAACCACAGGTCTTTTTTACACCTGAAAGGAGATTTCTATGGCACAGATTTTTTTCCCAGAGATGAAAAAGAAACTTGCATTTGGTGCAATGAGGCTTCCCATGAAGGATGGCCAGATTGATAAAGCGCAGGTTTGCGATATGGTTGATGCCTTCATAGAAAACGGCTTTAACTACTTTGATACAGCCCACGGCTATCACGACGGACTGTCTGAGACAACTTTAAAAGAGTGTCTCACCAGCCGCCATAACAGAAGTGAGTACACTCTTACCAACAAGCTCACAGAGCCATACTTTAATAGCAAAGAAGATATCCGTCCCTTCTTTGAAAAGCAGCTTGCATGGTGCGGAGTTGAATATTTTGACTTTTACCTGATGCACGCGCTTGGAAGGGGCAATTATGACAAGTTCCAAAGGTGTGAGGCCTTCCAGGTAGCACAGGAGCTTAAGAAAGAGGGAAAGGTTAAGCACGTTGGTCTTTCTTTCCATGATTCAGCCGACTTTTTGGACAAGATATTAACTGATCATCCTGAGGTAGAGGTTGTTCAGATCCAGTTCAACTATCTTGACTATGAGGATGACAGGGTTCAGAGCAGAAAGTGCTACGAGGTATGTAAAAAGCACAACAAGCCAATCCTTGTAATGGAGCCAGTTAAGGGCGGAAGCCTTGTAAACCTTTCTGATGAGGCTAAAAAGGTTTATGACGACCTCGGAGATATGAGCTATGCATCCTATGCGATCCGCTTTGTTGCTGGATTTGACCAGATCGCAATGGTACTGTCCGGTATGAGTTCAATTGAGCAGATGAAGGACAACATCTCCTACATGAAGGACTTTAAGCCTCTTTCGGAAAAAGAGATGGAGGCAGTACAGAAGGTAACCAGGATCACAAAAGGTCTTGACCTTATCCCATGTACCAACTGCCACTATTGTATCGAAGAAAACCACTGTCCTATGAACATCAGGATTCCTGATCTGTTTAGCTGCCTTAATGACAAGGCAAGCCTTGGATCAGACATCGAGAAAAAATACGCTGAGTTTACTGACGGTTTTGGTAAGGCATCTGAGTGCGTTAAGTGCGGAATGTGTGAGGCAGTTTGCCCTCAGCACCTTGAGATCAGAGATCTTCTTGAGAAGGTCGCAGTAGCTTTTGAATAAGACACGGGGACGGTTCCAAGACACGGGGACGGTTCTTTTGACTTGTTGTTTACAATAAGTCAAGAGAACCGTCCCCGTGTCTTGTTTTTATTCTACATCTGCCAGGGCTGCTGCGCCTTCTTCGCCAGTCCTGATCTTTACTACATTGTCCAGGCTATATACGAAGATCTTGCCATCTCCGATGTGACCTGTGTAAAGAGTCTTTTTAGCTGCTTCGATAACATCCTCAACCGGGATTTTGCTGACAACAACTTCAAGCTTGATCTTGGGAAGGAGCGTGGCATCCATCTCAACTCCACGATACATGTCGCCGGAGCCTTTCTGGACACCACAGCCCATGACCTGAGTAACAGTCATTCCGGTAACTCCAAGCTCGTTCATAGCGCGGCGAAGCTTGTCGTAGCGGGACAACTTAGCGATGATGACAACTTTATGTATTCCTGACTCAGTATGTACTGGTGCTGTAACAACCGATACTGAAGCCTTCTTCTGGAATTCGGAAGCCTCTTCGTAATCACTTACGCCAAGGTCTGTGTTCTCGTTTACTCCCATTGTAAGAGTGTTTGAAACGTCCATGATAGCGAATCCTGAATAAGCTGATGCAAGACCGTGTTCTGTTGAATCAAGACCAAGGATCTCTTCTTCCTCAGTAACTCTAAGGCCAAGGATCTTTTTGATCGCTACGAATGTTATGGTGATAGTAACTGCTGTCCAGGCTGCTGTTGCTGCAAAACCTGCAAGCTGGATTCCAAGGAGCTTAAATCCGCCGCCGTAGAATAGGCCCACCATCTCGTTTCCAGCAGCGTCTGCGATTGAGTAGCCAGGGGCTGTATTTGTAGCGAAAAGACCTACTGCCAGAGTTCCCCAGATACCGTTTAAGCAGTGAACTGCTACGGCACCAACAGGATCATCAATGTGAAGCTTGTAATCAAGGAACCATACGCCAAAGCATACAAGAAGTCCTGCCACAATACCAATGACTATAGCACCAAAAGCATCTGTTACATCGCAGGGAGCTGTGATAGCTACAAGTCCTGCAAGTGAAGCGTTAAGACACATTGAAACATCAGGCTTGCCATATTTAAGCCATGTGAAGATCATACATGTAACTGTAGCCAGAGCTGGAGCAATTGTGGTTGTTACAAATACTGATCCAAGCTGATCTACTGAAGTGCAGGCTGCGCCGTTAAATCCATACCAGCCAAGCCAGAGAATGAATACACCAAGAGCAGCTGCCACAAGGTTGTGACCAGGAAAAGCATTTACTTTAACTACCTTGCCGTCTTTATCTCTTTCGAACTTACCAATACGTGGTCCAAGGAATGCTGTACCGATGAGAGCTGAGATACCACCAACCATGTGGATACAGTTTGAACCTGCAAAGTCATGGAAGCCAATCTGTGAAAGGAAACCGCCGCCCCATGTCCAGTGAGCTTCGATTGGGTAGATCACTGCTGAGATAACTGCCGAGTACACACAATAGGAAATGAATTTTGTTCTCTCAGCCATTGATCCTGAAACGATGGTTGCTGTTGTTGCACAGAATACCAGGTTAAATACGAAGTTGGACCAGTCGAAGTTAGCGTAGCTTGTGAAAATGTCAAAGCCAGGCTTTCCGATGAATCCTGCCAGGTCTTCTCCAAGAAGAAGGCCAAAACCAATAAGAATAAATACTACAGTTCCGATACAGAAATCCATCAGGTTTTTCATTATGATGTTTCCTGTGTTCTTGGCTCTGGTAAAGCCCGCCTCGCACATTGCAAAGCCTGCCTGCATCCAGAATACCAGTGCTGCGCCGATAAGGAACCAGACGCTAAATACGGTACCATCTATAGCTGTTAAGATTTCTTCACTCATACTATTTCTCCTCCTAGTAATTTAGGTGACCTGACAAAAGAACCGTCCCCGTGTCATGTTGTGCACAATGAGACAAAAGAACCGTCCCCTTGTCACGAAAAAAGACGACACAATCTGGCTCATTGCTGTGCTAGCTGCAGCAGTGATGCCCCATTGCATCGTCTTTATTTACGCAAGTCGTTATTTACCTGATCACCAAAAAACAAAAAACGCCTTAGAGCAACATGCTGTGCTCTAAGACGCCCTTGTCTTTATGAGTTAGAAGTTTAAAGGATAAAAAAATCCTTGTCAAGTACTTTGTATACAATTATGCAATTTTATTTATATACACTAGGAGTGTGCATATTATTGAGCATCGAAAGCAAATAGACGCAGTATTGATTCATGCTGATACCTTCTCTTTTGGCGCTCTCGGCCAGTGACCGATGAAGACTCTTTGGAATTCTAAGCTTGAACTGCCCTGAATATTTCTCATTAATCTCAGGCTCATTTATCCTGATCCCTTCTTCAAGTGCAGCTTCGAACCAAGTCTTTTTGGCGTCTTCGGCATTTTTTATTGCTTCTTCCACTGTACCACCCACAGTAAGGCACCCTGGTAACTCTGGAAATGAGATTACAAATCCTCCTTCATCGGTGTCCTTAACAATCTCCATCTTATATGGTTTTTTCATGTATTCATCAATTGTTTTCTTCATCTGAATCACCTTCCTCCAAGACAACTTTCTTGACCATCTCTACATATACTTTCTTTATTGGTTCGTGCTTTGGAATAGTAATAGGATTTTTTCCAGGCTTTCTAAATGTGTAATGACTACTTCCGCTGCTCGGTGCATGAATAGTGTAGCCATATGCCTCTAGGACACGTCTAAGTTCCTCGAATCTTAAATCGTTTGATAATGATAGAATCGCTGCTATAAGTTTGTCCCACTTTGACATGTTTACACCTCAATTGTATATGACACCATATAAGGTGTCAATTTTTCGATTTTATTTTTTAAATAATTCCTCTTTTTAGCATAAATCCCTTGCATACAAAGGATTAATCCGTTATGATATAACCAACGGTTATTGGTATATTAACGTAACCAATGGTTACTGTCAAGAGGGAGAATACTATGAATTTTCAGCCGGAGAGATTGGTTCAGATACGCCAGAAACTGGGCATTAACAAGGCGGAGGCAGCCAAGAGACTTAACATGTCCGCTATGGGGTACGGACGTTATGAGAACGGACAGAGGACTCCTTCATATCAGACAATCTGCTTTATTGCCCAGGTCTTTAATACTTCACCGGAATTTCTTTGCGGAATGGACAGCGATGCTGCAGCTAAGACAATTGTAATAGATCAGAATGAGACACCTGAACTATTCAGCATGTTAGAGGAATTGGGCTCTAACAGTGACTTGGAAAAGAGAATTCTCGGATATTACCAAAAGATCAAGAACTCTGTGAAACACTAAACCGCGTTTTGGAGCGCAGATAGAGGTATATATGTTTTATTTTCTGATCATTTTAATAACAATTCTATATATCGCAGTACTTGAGCTGTCCAAGAACATCCTTATCAGCTGGATCATTGCAGTAGTAGCCTGCGCAGCCATGATCGGTTACCGGGCTTATTGCAAAAAGAAATATGACGCCAGAAGGGGCAGTGTTTTTGGGAATATCCATGGCTATGGTCCTGAGAATAAAAGGCGTGATATGCGGATAAGGGCAGTTGGGGCGCTTTTTTTGTTTGTACTTGTGATGGCAGCGAACTACTTCTTTACGAAGCCGCCTGTAAGGCGCGTTCCGGTTGTTGATAATAAAAAGCCTGACGTTACAACCGTAGTGACCATAGATCAGGGGCAGCTTACAGGTGTCTACAATAAAGACCATACAGTTAAGGCCTACGGCGGTATCCCCTATGCCAAGCCTCCTGTTGGGGAGCTAAGGTTCAGAGAGCCTCAGGCGCCGGATAAGTGGGAAGGCGTAAGAGCCTGCGATCACTTTGGGCCCATGGCAATGCAGCCAAGGAGCAGTGTTATCTATGATTCGCTTGCAAGGATCATTGGCTACCACGATTACCGTCTTAAATTTGGGGATGAGTATGTTGAAGAGATGAGTGAAGACTGCCTGTACCTGAATATCTTTTCACCGGAAAAAGAGACGGATGACTTACTTCCTGTTGTTCTCTATATCCACGGTGGTTCTCTTACCACAGGCAAACCTTCCTACACAGAATATCGCGGCGAAGACCTGGCGAAAAAGGGTGTAGTGTACGTCAACTGCGCATACAGGCTGGGAGTGTTTGGCTACTACGCCGCAGAGGATCTAAAGAAAGAGTCTCCAAACGGCACTACTGGTAACTATGGCCTTCTTGACCAGATAGCAGCTCTTAACTGGGTATATAACAATATCAAAGCCTTTGGCGGCGATCCAAAACGCATTACCATTGCAGGAGAGTCAGCGGGAGCATCCAGCGTCAATGCCATCTGTGCATCACCCCTTTCCAAGGGCCTTTTCCAGTATGCAATTGCTGAATCCAGCTCTGTCCTGCCCAAAGAGCCTTTCCACACCTTCAGGTACTACGAGGATGCCATAGCCACTGGAGACGCAGTCAGGAGCGAGTTCAGGGTTGAGACATCGGAGGAACTTAGAAGCATTCCGGCAAAAGAGCTTGTGACCACCATTACTGATAACTCAGCCATGACAGTTGATGGCTATGCCATAACTCAGCAGCCATATCTTACTTATGAACAGGGGAAAAACAATGAGAAAGCTCTTTTAAACGGATTCAATGCGAAAGAGTCGGATGCATTTCTTTTAGATGATGAGGCTACCAGAGATAACTACGTAGAACTCCTCGCCGAGGATATAGGAGATTATGCAGAAGAGCTGGCACAGGTTGTTCCCTATAACCTGCCACAGCGAGATCAGCACATAATAATTGATAAGCTTGGAGAAGCCAAGGGAGCCCTTAACGTGGCTTACAGTGCCATGTGGTTTACTTATCCCCACTATGTTTGGAACAACTACCTTGTTAAGCAGGGCATCCCGGCTTATGAGTACTATTTTACCAAGACCAATAACGTCCTTACCAACTATCATGCAGGAGAACTGCCCTACGCCTACGGCAATCTCTGGCGTCATCCCGGGCTCTACGATGACAGCGATTATGAACTGTCTGAGATCATGCAGAGCTACTGGGTAAACTTTATTTATAACGGAGATCCAAACGGTAGCTATCGCCAGACAGATGAACCAGGAGATGGTATCTATAACACAGAAGTAGCTGATAAGCCGCTTCCTGTCTGGGAGATGAGAAGTAAAGGGCAGGATAAGCTCCTTCAGCTTGATACAACTCTCCAGATGATCGATGATCCAAACCTGGAGATATACAAGGTCATCGACAAATATATGGATGAAAAGGTCAATGGCAGATAAAAAGCAAGCTTTGTCATACCCGGAGTAACAGGCTAGAAGTAGAATTGCATAATTGTATACAAAAATACTTGACAAAGTATTTTTCATCCTTTAAACTTACAATTCATAAAGACAAGGGCGTCTTAGAGCAGGACTATACTGCTCTAAGGCGCTTTTTGCTTATGAGTGATCAGGTGAATAAGGGACTTACAAATATTAAGACGATGCAATGGGGCATCTTGCCGCGAGGTTCGCGGCATGATCTCGTTGTGTCGTCTTTTTGTGTGCAGAGCATTTGTGGTGACACGGGGACGGTTCTTTTGTCTCGTTGTGTACAACAAGTCAAAAGAACCGTCCCCATGTCTCATTGCACACAATGTGACAAAAGAACCATCCCCGTGTCACGAAAATATATGGAGGAAAAAGTATGTGCGCAATTCTTACATACACCAGGAAAGAGGCTGATGAAGCGTATTTCAAAGAGCTTCTTGAAAGGACCGCGTCAAGAGGCCCTGACATGACAAGGATAATGAAGGTAAAGGGCGGTCTTATGGGCTTTAACCGACTGTCGATCATGGGACTTAATGAAGCAGGAATGCAGCCCTTTACACTGGGAAAAAGCGCAGTAGTCTGCAACGGCGAGCTCTACGGCTTTAAGGCGCTAAGAGCTTACCTTCAGAGTCTTGGCTATTCTTTCAAGTCAGACAGCGACTGCGAGATACTTCTTCCTCTTTATGAGAAGCTTGGCAGCAGGATGTTTTCGCTGCTTGATGCAGAGTTTGCCCTGGTCATCTACGACGGGGAAAAAGACAAGTTCATAGCTGCAAGGGATCCAATAGGAATAAGGCCTCTCTACTATGGCTACGACGATGAGGGATATATAATGTTTGCCTCTGAGCCCAAGAACCTTACAGGAGCCTGCAGACAGATCAAGCCCTTCCCACCTGGACACTACTACGAGGATGGAGAATTTATCTGCTACAGGGATATGACCAGAGTAAAAGAGATACAGACAGATTCACTTGAAGTCATCACAAAGAACATCCACGACAAGCTGGTAAGTGGCATTGAAAAGCGCCTTGACGCTGACGCACCGGTAGGATTTCTTTTATCAGGCGGACTTGATTCATCCCTTGTATGCGGCGTGGCAGCAAGGCTTTCGGATAAGCCTCTTGAGACCTTTGCAATAGGCATGGATATAGACGCCATCGACCTTAAGTACGCAAGGGAGGTTGCTGAATATATTGGAAGTAACCACCACGAAGTCATAATCACAAAAGACGACGTTATCGGAGCCTTAGAGCCTGTTATCCACGCTCTTGGAACCTACGACATCACTACCATAAGAGCTTCAATAGGAATGTACCTTCTGTGCAAGTGGATCCATGAAAACACTGACATCAAGGTGATCCTTACAGGAGAGATCTCAGACGAGCTCTTTGGTTACAAATACACAGACTTTGCTCCAAGTGCTGAGGCCTTTCAGGAAGAGGCAAAAAAGAGGATTCACGAGATCCACATGTACGACGTACTAAGGGCAGACAGATGCATTAGCGTAAACTCCTTAGAGGCAAGAGTTCCCTTTGGAGACCTTGATTTTGTGGACTATGTAATGAGCATCGATCCTGAAAAGAAGCTAAACACCTACGGCATAGGAAAATTTCTTTTGCGCAAAGCATTTGAAGAAGATGAGGTCATACCTCACAGCATCCTCATGAGAGAAAAGGCAGCATTCTCAGATGCAGTGGGGCATTCACTAAGAGACGACCTTATGGAATACGCAGACAGCGCCTACACCTACGCTGAGTACGAGATAGCGAGAAAGAAATATGACCACGCAACTCCCTTTACCAAGGAATCACTTCTCTATCGTGAGATCTTTGAAAAGTACTATGAGGGCCAGTCAGAGATGGTTGTGGACTTCTGGATGCCAAACAAAAACTGGAAGGGCTGCAACGTAACAGATCCCTCTGCCAGAGTTCTTTCAAACTACGGAGCAAGTGGAGAGTAGAGCTCTTGCCGAGGTATTTTCGAGGCTAGTGCGAACCTCTGGGATTCACTTGATGAGGTATTTTCGAATCTAGTGAATATCCAGTAGCAATGATAAATGTAAATTAAGGAGGAGAACATCATGATCAAAGCAAGCAAACTCACAGAAGAATTTGGAAGTCTTGTTTTCAACGACAAAGTAATGAGGGACCGCCTTCCAAAGGACATCTACAAGGCTGTTCACAAAACTATAGAAAAGGGCACGCATCTTGAACTTGATGTAGCCAACTGCGTGGCAGCAGTTATGAAGGAATGGGCAGTTGAAAACGGCGCAACTCACTTCACACACTGGTTCCAGCCTATGACTGGTCTTACTGCAGAAAAGCACGACAGCTTCATTTCACCTATGGACGACGGAACAGTTATCATGGAGTTTTCCGGAAAAGAGCTTGTAAAGGGCGAACCTGATGCATCAAGTTTCCCATCTGGAGGCCTTCGAGCAACCTTTGAAGCAAGGGGCTACACAGCCTGGGATCCTTCATCACCAGCATTTATCAAGGATGGTTCCCTTTACATTCCAACAGCCTTCTGTTCCTATGGCGGCGAGGCTCTTGATAAAAAGACACCGCTCCTTAGGTCAATGGAAGCTCTGTCAAATGAGGGTGTAAAGCTTCTTCACCTTCTTGGCTATGGAGATGTAGGAAGGGTAAACACCACAATCGGTTCAGAGCAGGAGTATTTCCTTATCGACAAGGACGATTACAAGAGAAGAAAAGATCTTTTGTTCACAGGAAGAACTCTTATCGGTGCTCCAGCAACAAAGGGCCAGGAGATGGAAGATCACTACTTCGGCGTTATCAAGCCCAAGGTTTCAGAATACATGCACGACCTTGACGAAGAACTTTGGAAGCTTGGAATCCCGGCAAAGACCAAGCACAACGAGGTTGCTCCATCACAGCACGAGCTGGCACCAGTATTCGAGACAGCAAACATCGCTGTAGACCACAACCAGCTCACAATGGAAGTTATGAAAAAAGTGGCTGACAGACATAATTTTGCTTGCCTCCTTCACGAAAAGCCCTTCGAGGGCATCAACGGATCAGGTAAGCACAACAACTGGTCAGTGTGCACAGATACCGGCATCAACCTTCTTGACCCGGGCAAGCACCCAGCTGAGAACATTCCATTCCTTGCATTCCTTACAGCTGTAATTGCTGCAGTTGACGAGTATGCGCCTATCCTTCGCCTTTCTGTTGCATCAGCAGGAAATGACCACAGACTTGGCGGAAACGAGGCCCCTCCAGCTATCATCTCAATCTTTGTAGGTGATGAGCTGGCAGAAGTCTTAAAGGCCCTTGAAGAGGGCGCTGATTATCAGGGCCAGGGCAAGTCCCAGATGTCCATGGGAGCCACAGTTCTTCCACACTTTACCAAGGACAACACCGACAGAAACAGGACTTCACCATTTGCATTTACCGGAAACAAGTTCGAGTTCAGAATGCCTGGCTCATCAGTTTCTGTAGCAAATGCCAACATCGTCCTCAACACAGCAGTTGCTGAAGAGGTTGCCAAGATCTACGAAAAGCTTCAGGGCGTAAGCGAGGCAGACCTTAAGGACAAGGTAATGGAGATCCTCAGGGAGACACTTATAGAGCATAAGAGAGTTCTTTTCAACGGAAACGGATACACAAACGAGTGGGTAGAAGAAGCTGCAAAGAGAGGCCTTCCAAACCTTAAATCCCTTCCAGATGCAATGCCATACTGGATCGACGATAGATCTGTTGAGCTCTTTACAAAGCACGGCATCTTCACTAAGGAAGAGATCTTCTCAAGATATGAGATCCTGCTTGAAAACTACTCAAAGTCAGTACACATCGAAGCTCTCACAATGCAGGAGATGGTGAGAAAAGACCTTACAGAAGGCCTTGTGGCTTATGAGAAGGATCTGACAAAAGAGATCATCCAGAAAAAGAGTGTTCTTGAAGGAGCAGGATGTGTTCTTGAAACCGGAGTACTTAAAGGACTTGAGGAAGCTTCTGAAAAGATGTGCGCTTCACTTGATAAGCTTGCAAAAGACACAAAGACTGCTGAAGAAAAATCAGAGAGCCTTGAGATGGCAGCTTACTACGAAAAGACAGTCCTTGCAGACATGGATGAGCTCAGAAAATATGCTGATGCAGCTGAGGCCCTTATCCCTGACAAGTACTTAAGTTACCCCACATACGGACAGATGCTTTTCTCATTAAGATAAAGAAAATTTTCGCCCCGCCGCAGGGAATTTATGCGGCGGGGGATTTGACGTAAGGTAGGATTAAAATGGAAACTTGGATGAATGAAAGAGACGCCTGCGGAATAGGCGCAGTTATAAATATAGACGGAAAGCCTGACAACAAGGTTCTGGACGATGCCCTTTCCATCGTTGAAAAGCTCGAGCACAGAGCCGGAAAAGACGCAACAGGAAAGGTTGGCGACGGCGTTGGTATCCTTGTGCAGATTTCCCATGACTTTTTTAAGAAGGCAGCAAAGGGCGCAGGAATCGCCATAGGAGGCAAAGGTGACTACGGCATTGGTATGTTCTTTTTACCTCAGGATCCCATGAAGCGCATGTTTGCAAAGCGCATGCTGGAAGTCATAGCTGAAAAGGAAGAACTCTCTGTCCTTGGATGGCGCGATGTCCCTACACATCCTGAGATCCTTGGAGAGGTGGCAGTAGCCTGCATGCCCTATATTTCACAGTGTTTTGTGAAAAGACCTGAAGGCACCCCAAAGGGGATCGACTTTGACAGAAAACTCTACTGCCTAAGACGTGAGTACGAGAAGTCTTCTGACGATACTTATATCTGTTCATTTTCATCAAGGACCATTGTATATAAGGGAATGTTCCTTGTAGGGCAGCTGCGTCTCTTTTACCAGGATCTTCTTGATCCTGAGTACAGGACTGCGATTGCCATGGTCCATTCAAGGTTTTCTACCAATACAACTCCCTCATGGCAGAGGGCTCATCCATACAGGATGATCGCTCACAACGGCGAGATCAACACCATAAGGGGTAACAGTGACAGGATGCTGGCTCGTGAGGAGACCATGTCTTCAGATGTGTTTGGGGATGACCTTTCAAAGGTATACCCGGTTATCGCGTCCTCTGGCTCTGACTCTGCAATGCTGGATAACACCCTGGAGTTTCTCTACATGAATGGCATGGACCTTCCTCTCGCCATGATGCTCACTATCCCCGAGCCCTGGAAGCACAACGACTTTATGGCTCAGGACAAAAAAGATTTCTACCACTACTACGCTACAATGATGGAGCCATGGGACGGACCGGCAGCAGTTCTTTTCACCGATGGAGAGGTGTTTGGAGCAACTCTTGACCGCAATGGCCTAAGACCATCAAGATATTACGTCACCAAGGACGGAAGGCTCATTCTGTCTTCCGAAGTAGGCGTTTTGGATATTCCAGAGGAGAATATTGAAAAGAAATCCAGGCTATCTCCAGGTCACATGCTCCTTGTGGACACCAGACAGGGCCGCATAATCTCCGACAAAGAGTGCAAGGACGGCTATGCGAAAAAGAGTCCCTACGGCGAGTGGCTTGACAGGTACCTTCTGCACCTTTCTGAGCTTAAGATCCCCAATAAGAAAATCGAGGTCCACAGTCAGGAAATGAGAGACAAGCTCTACAAGGTCTTTGGTTACTCCTACGAGGACGTGAAGGATCAGATCATGCCAATGGCGACGGCAGGCATAGAACCCACAGTTTCCATGGGAAGCGACATTCCGCTGGCTATGCTCTCAGACCATCACCAGATGCTGTTTTGCTACTTTAAGCAGCTCTTTGCTCAGGTTACGAACCCGCCTATCGACTCACTTCGTGAGAAGGTTGTTACCGACACCACAGTGTACATCGGATCTGACGGCAATCTTTTAAAAGAAAAGAACGACAACTGCAGAGTATTGGAGGTTAACAATCCTATCCTTACAGGGGTTGACCTTATTAAGATAAAGGCTCTCGACCAGCCGGGATTTAAGGTTGAAACCATATCTCTTTTGTATTACAAGAACACATCCGTTGAAAAAGCTCTGGAGCAGCTCAATATCTCTGTGGACAGGGCAGCCCAGGAGGGTGCCAACATCATCGTACTGTCCGACAGGGGCGTTGATGAAAACCACATGCCGATCCCGTCACTTCTTGCAGTTTCCTCAGTGGAGCAGCATCTGGTTCGGACCAAGAGGCGCACAGCGGTTTCCATCATCCTTGAAAGCGGCGAACCAAGGGATGTTCACCAGGTGGCAACACTTCTTGGCTTTGGTGCAAGAGCTATAAATCCATACCTTGCCCACGAGTGCATCGCAGAGCTCATTGACATCGGAATCCTTGATAAGGACTACCACACTGCAATAGCAGATTACAACAAAGCTCTCCTTGGGGGAGTTGTTAAGATTGCAGCGAAAATGGGTATCTCGACCCTGCAGTCCTATCAGTCAGCCAGGATCTTTGAGGCCATTGGCCTTTCAAAAGAGCTTATAGATAAGTATTTTACTGGAACCACCAGCAGAGTAGGCGGTATCGGCATTGAAGAGATCGGCGAGGACGTTGAAAAGCGCCATAACAGTGCCTTTGATCCTTTGGGACTTCACACCGACGAAAGCCTTGACTCCTTTGGATTCCATTCCCTTCGAAGCGGCGAGAACATGGAAGATCACATGTACAGCCCAAAGACCATCGTGACTTTGCAAAGGGCCGTAAGGGAAGGAAATTACGAGCTGTTTAGGCAGTACACAGACATGGTGGACGACGAGGACAGGCCTCATACGCTGAGAGCTCTTTTGTCCCTGGTACCAGGCGGGAAGCCGGTTCCTATTGACGAAGTCGAAAGCGAAGAGGAAATCGTAAAGAGATTCCAGACCGGCGCAATGAGCTATGGATCTCTTTCCAAGGAGGCCCACGAGACATTGGCCATCGCCATGAACAGACTGGGCGGAAAGAGCAACACCGGCGAAGGAGGCGAACTTCCTGAGAGGTTTGGAACTTTAGCAAACAGCGCAGTTAAGCAGGTTGCGTCGGGGCGTTTTGGCGTATCCAGCAGCTACCTTTTAAGTGCAAAAGAGATCCAGATAAAGATGGCCCAAGGCGCCAAGCCTGGAGAGGGCGGACATCTTCCGGGGAAAAAGGTATACCCCTGGGTTGCAAAGACAAGATTCTCAACACCGGGTGTTGCGCTGATCTCACCACCCCCGCACCACGACATCTACTCTATTGAGGATCTGGCCCAGCTTATTTACGATCTTAAAAATGCCAACGACAAGGCCAGGATATCAGTTAAGCTGGTGTCTGAAGCTGGCGTTGGAACTATTGCCTCCGGCGTTGCCAAGGCAGGAGCTCAGGTTATCCTGATCTCCGGGTATGATGGTGGAACCGGGGCAGCGCCATCATCTTCCGTTCATCACGCAGGTCTTCCATGGGAACTTGGGGTAAGCGAAGCCCACCAGTCCCTCTTGGACAACGGCCTTAGGAGCCACGTGGTCCTGGAAACTGACGGTAAGCTCATGACGGGAAGAGACGTTGCCATTGCAGCACTTCTGGGCGCCGAGGAATTTGGCTTTGCCACAGCGCCCCTGGTATGCATGGGCTGCATGATGATGAGAGTCTGCAACAAGGATACATGCCCTGTTGGTATCGCAACCCAGAACGAGGAGCTCAGAAAGCGCTTTAAGGGTAAGCCAGAGCACGTCATGAACTTCATGCTCTTTATTGCAAGGCAGCTGCGAGAGATCATGGCGGAACTTGGCTTTAGAACGGTAAAAGAGATGGTTGGAAGAACTGACTGTCTCAAGATGAGGAGCTACACCGGTACTTCAAGGCAGGCAAGGAAAAATGCCGCTGACCTTTCAAGGATCCTTGATCAGAAATATGCAGGGTACGAAAAAAGCTCTTTTGACCAGGCAGATGCCTTTGACTTCGGTCTTGAGAAGACCCTGGACAGCAGAGTGCTGATCCCTGCGTATGAGAAGAATAAAAAAAGCCTGAAGGGCGGAGCTGGAGCGGCTGGCGGTAAGAGAGTTGCTTCAGCGGCTACAGGTGAGAAGAATGGCGCCAATGCTGCTGGAAGTAATGTGAATGGCGCCAGAGCGACTTTCAATGCGGACGTTCTGGTTGATATTTCAAGTACAGACAGAAGCTTTGGAACTCTCCTTGGCAGCAGGGTAACAGCGGACTTTGGAGATATGCTTCCGGAAGATTCTTTTGTGGTTGAGGCTCATGGCGGCGGAGGCCAGTCCTTTGGTGCATTCCTTCCAAAGGGAGTCACCCTAAGGCTTTACGGCGATGCTAACGACGGCTTTGGCAAGGGCTTGTCTGGAGGTAAGGTTGTGGTAAGGCCTTCCAAGAAGGCCACTTACAAGGCACATGAAAATATCATCATCGGAAACGTTGCCCTCTACGGCGCAACTGCAGGAAAAGCCTATATCTGTGGAGCTGCAGGTGAGAGATTCTGCGTCCGAAATTCAGGAGCAGTGGCTGTTGCTGAAGGCTGCGGTGATCACGGACTTGAGTACATGACCGGCGGCAGGGCAGTGATCCTTGGCATGACAGGTAAGAACTTTGCGGCTGGTATGAGCGGCGGAATCGCATATGTTCTGGACAGGGAGCACACTCTTTATCTAAGGATGAACAAGGACATGGCGTCTTTGTATGAAGTCACGGAAAAGTACGATATTGCGGAGCTTCGCTCGATACTTGAGGATTATGTGGCTGAGACAGATTCTGAGTTTGCAAAAGAAATTTTGGAAAGCTTTGAAGAGAATCTGCCTGACTTTAAGAAAATCGTGCCAAACGATTATCAGAAGATGATCACAGCCATTGGCAGGTACGAGGAACAGGGAATCGATCACGAGCACGCAGTGCTTGAGGCGTTTAAAGAATTGGCTTAAGGACAGTGGGAGATTTGTAGATATGGGAAAAGAAACAGGATTTCTTGAATTTAGAAGAATGAATAACGGGGATGTTGCGCCCCTTGAAAGGATACAGAATTTTGAGGAATTCCACACACCGCTGGTTACCGATGACAGAAGAAAACAGGCTGCAAGGTGCATGAACTGCGGTGTTCCCTTTTGCCAATCTGCCATGAACCTGGGTGGAATGGTGGTTGGATGTCCGCTGCACAACCTGATACCTGAGTGGAATGATGAACTTTATAGGGGTCACGATGAGCACGCCTTTAACAGGCTCCACAAGACCAGCAATTTCCCTGAGTTTACAGGCCGCGTGTGCCCTGCTCTTTGCGAGAAGGCCTGCATGTGCGGGCAGTACGGGGATTCAGTCACAGTCCATGACAATGAGCTGTTTCTGGTGGAAAGAGCTTACGAAAAGGGCTATATTAAGCCGGTAATTCCAAAGGTCAGAAGCGGGAAGACTGTTGCTGTTGTTGGAAGCGGCCCATCAGGCCTTGCTGTGGCTGATGAGCTAAACCACAGAGGACACACTGTTACAGTGTTTGAGCGTGAGGATGAGATCGGTGGCCTTTTGATGTATGGAATTCCCAACATGAAGCTTGATAAGAGCGTTATTAAGCGTAGAAGAAGGCTCATGGAGGAGGAAGGCGTTAAGTTTGTCACAGGCGTAGATGTTGGCAGGGATAAGGATTCTCGTGAAATCCTAGATGGATTTGACGCAGTAGTTTTGTGCTGTGGGTCCAAGAAGCCAAGGCCTCTGGCTGTTGCTGAACCAGGCAAGGTAGGCGGTGTATATTACGCTGTTGACTTTCTGACCCGGAATACCAAGGCGCTTATGAAAGCGAAAGATAGAAGCGTAGCGGCGCTAAAAGAAGTTGGTGGTTACATTGACGCTGCAGGTAAGAACGTTGTCATTGTCGGCGGCGGAGATACAGGTAACGACTGTATCGGAACCGTCATAAGGCAGGGGGCAAAAAGCGTCACTGCCCTTGAGATGATGCCCAAGCCCCCTGTGGAGAGGGCTGCATCAAACCCATGGCCAGAATGGCCCAAGACCCTTAAGACCGACTACGGCCACGAGGAAGCCATTGCAGTATTTGGCTCAGATCCACGAGTATTCGAGACCACAGTAAAGAGCGTCACTACAGATAAAAAGGGCAATCTTAAGGAGATAGAAACAGTTAAAGTTGCCTTCAAGGACGGCAAGCTCACTGAAGTTCCTGGCTCCGAAAAGAAGCTAAAATGCGACCTTCTCCTTATCGCTGCAGGTTTCATTGGCTGTGAAGACTATACCGCCAAGGCCTTTAACCTTAAGCTTTCGCCCCGCGGTACTGTTGAGCCAATAGAAACAAGCCACGGGGACGGTTCTTCTGTCTCATTGCGCGCAACAAGCCACGGGGACGGTTCTTTTGGCTTATCGCTGCCTGGCAAGCCAGTAAGCATCTACCGGGCCGGCCAAAAGCTCTTTTCCGCAGGCGATATGCGCCGCGGCCAGTCCCTTGTAGTCTGGGCCATCGCCGAAGGTAGAGCCTGCGCCAGGGATGTTGATGAATTCCTGATGGGGTATTCGAATCTGTAAGAAGGTTTTATGACGTTTTCTTATTATTCAAAACGTTGCACAAGTCAGTGGTAAAATAATAGAATTCGTGCATATTTATGCTATTCAAACCTATGTCAAAAGGCTATAATTCCAGTTGGAATACTTAATAGGGAAATAATGAACCTCAAAAGCTTACAAATTCCCTTTGACGAGGTCAAGTGACAGCCTCGAGGAAAAGGGAATTTGTAAGCTTTTGGGGGGATTTGTATTTTAGAAAAGAGTGGAGGAAGCGTATGGATTTTGTCGATATGGACAGGATTCACGAGGAGTGCGGTGTATTTGGAATTTATGCTCCCGCTGGAACTGAGGTTGGCAGGGACATTTACTATGGCCTCATGGCGCTGCAGCACCGCGGTCAGGAATCTGCCGGCATTTCAATCTCTGATACCCAGGGCCCTAAGGGTAACATCACCACCAAGAAGGGCATGGGCCTTGTGAATGAGGTCTTTAATAAAAAAGATTTCGAGACCCTAAAAGGAAACATCGGCGTTGGTCATGTGCGCTACTCTACGACTGGTGGCAGCTGCATAGAAAATGCCCAGCCCATTGCCATGAATTACATTAAGGGAAGCCTTGCCCTGGTCCATAACGGCAACATCATGAACGCCGACGAGATCAAGGAAAGGCAGATGTACAGGGGCCAGGCACACTTTACAACTTCTGATTCCGAGGTCCTTGCCTATGAGATCATAAGCGAGAGGATCCGCTCAGCCAGCATTGAAGAGGCTGTCATCAGAGTTGCAGGAACCTTAAAGGGCGGCTATGCCTGCATCATCATGAGCCCTCGCAAGCTGGTGGCAGTAAGAGACCCATTTGGCATTAAACCACTTGTTCTTGGGAAAAGAGATGGAGCCTTTATTCTGGCTTCTGAGACCGCTGCAATTGACGCAGTTGGCGGACAGTTTGTAAAGGACATTAAGCCCGGAGAAATAGTAACTGTCACAGAGGATGGGGAGCTTATCAGCAACGAATCACTATGCCAGAAACATCACGCCCACTGCGTGTTTGAGTATATATATTTTGCAAGAACAGATTCTGTTATTGATGGAATCCTTGTTCATGAAGCAAGGATCAGAGCAGGAGAGGCCCTTGCCAAGAGACTTCCTGTGGAGGCAGACATTGTTGCGGGCGTTCCAGATTCAGGTCTTGCAGCGGCGGAAGGCTATGCCAAGGCTTCAGGAATTCCATTTGCCATAGCTTTCCACAAGAACAGCTACATCGGAAGGAGCTTTATTAAGCCCACTGATGAGGAGCGAAACTCAGCAGTCCATATGAAATTAAACGTCCTTAGGGATGTGGTAAAAGATAAGAGGATAGTTCTCATAGATGACTCAATCGTCCGTGGAACTACCATGAAATACATCATCGAGATGCTTCGTCTATCTGGCGCCAAGGAAGTACATGTAAGGATCAGTGCACCACCTTTCCTGTATCCTTGCTACTATGGTACAGACGTTCCAAGCTCAGGCCAGCTCATAGCTTCAGAGCACTCCTACGAAGACATCAGACAGAGAATCGGAGCAGATTCTCTTGCATATCTTCAGATAGAGGATTTTAAGGAAATGCTTGGAGACCTTGAGCTATGCAAGGCCTGCTTTGACAGCAAATATCCAGTAGAATGAAAAACAAGACACGGGGGCGAACAAGCCACGGGGACGGTTCTTTTGGCTGGTTTAGTTTTTCAAAACCAGCCAAAAGAACCGTCCCCGTGGCTTGTTTCTGTCCACAGGAAAACGCCCCAGACATAGCCCGGGGCGTTTTCCTGTGTTATGAGTGTTCTTTGAGAGGAAAAAAGTATCTTCGCAGGTGGAAGTCAGGCGGACATGTTAACATGTACATCTGGCCTTCCCCGCGGAATCAGATATCAGCCGGTGAAAGCTGATATCCAGGAGGGTATCTGCAATACCCTATTCATAATATGAGGGGGAGATGGCGCCAAATGAATGGCGCCAGGGGGTGCGCAATCTAGTGCGCACGCAATTTTATTGAAGAAGACTTAAGGCCACCTTGTCATTGCCTTATGTCATTCAACAGGCTTTTTAATCTTGATCAAAGTGCTGCATCAAGTCTTGCTGCAAGAGCATCTGCTGACATAGCACCTGTCACGGAGTCAATAACTTCGCCGTTCTTGAAGATAAGGAAGCTTGGAATTGACATGATGTTGTAATTAGCTGCAAGATTACCGTTCTCATCTGAGTTAACCTTGCCAACCTTCATCTTGCCATCATACTTCTCTGCCATCTTCTCAACTATTGGCATCATCATCTTGCAAGGTCCGCACCAGTCTGCGTAGAAATCTACAAGTACTGGGATATCGCTCTTTAAAACTTCTGTTTCGAAATTAGCTTCTGTGAATTGGTATTCCATAATATGTTCTCCTTTCCTGGGAGATCGCACATTGAAGATTATATTTCCTGTTCTCATGTGCTGATCGTAAATTGCAAAGTGTCTGTTATTAGTTATTCTGTGTTGTGGTGTAGTGGTTTGTGTTTCTTGTTTCTTGATACAATTATATTTAACACAATTTAATTATGTTGTCAACAATTTAATTGTAAAAATTTAAAAACCGCAAAAAAGAGGTACCAAGCGGCCATGGATAGTGTGTTGTAGGCAGTGAATTGGATTACCGGAAAGGTTTTTGGCTGCGTTTAAGCGATATGCCAGCGCGGGGGCTTCAATGTTGCGCTATATCGTA
>CAMVJI010000027.1 GCA_947167765.1 uncultured Butyrivibrio sp.
CAGGTATCACAATGGATACTATCTTCCTTGCTATCCTGTACACTATGTGTTTCAACTTACACCTCCGGGTAAAAAAAATTATCCCAAAGAAAGAGTATAACCTATTTTTCATCTTCTGGCACGTTTATGTAACCATGCGGCTATGTGTTATAATATCAATGCTAATAAATACAAGGAGACAGCAAGTGTTATGAACATACATCTGTGTAAGGGCGATGAGACTCTGGAGGAGGCTCTTGAGTACATCAATACCCACGATAAGGAAAGCAAAAAATACACTTTTGATAAAGAAAAGGACAGGTGCTATATAGGAGATAATGCATTCTCCTCGGCACCTGTCCTTATCAACTACAAAAACACATACTACGCGCTGCATGAATCAGATTGAAAAGATCTGAACCACCGTATCTGCGCGCTTTTTGGCTCTATTTTTCGATAGCTTGTTCATCAGTTCCATATGCTCCTCTGAAAGCGGATTTACCACAACAAGAGTATCTTCCTGAAAATCTTTTTTAGCTGTTTTCACTGCATTTACAATAAGATCCAGTGTAACCACTGCTGAGTCCCCCTCAAGGACCCTCAGTTCATCCACGTTGATATCGTCTCCGTCAACATCCACCAGAAGTTCTCCCAAAACCTTGTCCTCCCCACCCACATAAGCAAAGCTGTGGTTTGGATCATAAAATTCCCTTTTTGCCAAAGACAGGACATTACCGGTTTCGTCCTGTTCTTCTAAAACTCCGATCTTATTCTGGTATTTGAGCCACTGTCTGTCGGAGATCTTCTTTAGAGGAACTATGTTGGAAGTACTCTTTACCGAAGGGACACTGATATCTGCAAGCCTTGCCTCATATGTGGAAGTTGTCGCAGGATCAAAAACCGTAAAGCCGCAGCTCTCCAAAAGCTCGTACACTCCGTTGCTTGAGATATTCTTTTCATGGATGCACGAAATCTCAAAAATCTCGCCCGCCTCCGCCAGTTCCTTTAAGGTCTCGATCAGTTCTTTTCCGGCTCCCCGCAGTCTGAACCCGGGATCTACATAGATGAAGGTCAAAAGAAGGTTATCATCCACATCAAGCATTGCAGCCAAAACCCCACAGGCTGTATCTGTCTCTTCGTCGATAACTCCCAAATACAGATCGCTTATCTCCTTCACCTCATCAGGAACCACTTTAAGAAACATCTCAGCATTTTTTTCTGTAACCAGTGTCGTTTTCAAAATAGTCCTCCCATTGTCCTGTAAATTTGCTTAAGCGTTTGCATCAGGATACTTGCCATAGATTCTCTTGTACTCTTCTTTGTACAAAAATTCCATGTCCGTGTCAAACTTTGCATACAATGCATTCTCTTCATTATCATCATTGTACCTTGGGAAAAGATTTGCCACTTTATTTACATTCTCATCCCGAAGCACTTTTTCTTCATTTACAGGTTCATGATTTTGGTAATACTTATTCACAGCCAGCTCCACATCCATATTCTTGTAGTCATCCATACTGACTGCACCTCTGTATTTGCTGGCTCCCATCTGGGT
Organism: uncultured Butyrivibrio sp.; assembly: GCA_947167765.1. Classification (GTDB taxonomy): domain Bacteria; phylum Bacillota; class Clostridia; order Lachnospirales; family Lachnospiraceae; genus Butyrivibrio. The sequence goes on from CAMVJI010000027.1 coordinate 1,535, forward strand.
CAGGCTTATAATCCTGCCCACGTACCTGTAAAAGAAGTTCTGCGTTACCAGGCTTTTGTTCTCTATGTCCTGTCTGTCTTTAAATCCAAGCTCACCCGGCATGGGCTCACCCTTATCCATGAGGGCTATGATGCTGTCTCCCAGATCTTTGGCGTTCTGAGCAATATGCATGCTCTTAAACCTCTGTTTGATCTTAGTACCTTTAAAGAGCTGCGCCATATTCCCCATGTTGTATTCCTGTCTGCCAACCTTGCCGATCTCCTTAAACTGATATTTGTAGTATTCCATTTTGTCACTGTTGGAGCCGACATATTTTTTGTAAAGCTCAATTGCTTCCTGGGGCTTTAAATAAGCAAAGGTCTGATTTCTCTCCATATTTGGCATTTCCATACCATTTCTGTGGCAATAAGAGAATATAGCTGCCATTCTCTCATCAATGTTCTGTTTAAAGGAAGAACTAAGCCTGAAGAAATATTCATGGAGCATCTGATTTTTCTGATAATCATTTTTACGCTGCGTAAGTTCTGCTCTTGTAGGTGTTGGGTACTGATATTCTCTTTCTTCCTCAGGAGGCATCTCCTCAAGCTCATTATACTCCACTACATATCTGTCCTTGTTGACTATAGAGTAGTATGTGCTTTTTATTATCTCTTCCCTCTCATTGTGATCTTCTTTTATTACATTCAGATACTGCTTGTAAAGTCCCTTGAGATCATCTGTAGGCACAGCCGCAATGATATATTCCCTGGATGGTACGATCCAATTGTTCATAAGAGATATGAAGGAATCAGGCTTATTTTCGTTGTAAGGATCATCCATACATCCGGGATTTTTGCAGACTACCAGATTAACAGCTATGCAGGTCCTCTTCACTTCACTGAACATAGCAAGCTTAGCTCTTGTTTCCATCATGAATTTGTCTGTAAAATCACTTCTGCCATTTAATATGGCTTCTCCCATCATATTCTGGAACTGCTCAGCCTTATAACACATGGTCATATTGTGATGATAGTTCTTAATAATATCTTCAAAGCTTGAGAATTTGAGTTGTCTGTAATCAAGCCTGTTAAACTCTATAAGAGCTTCTTCAAAATTCTGCCGTGAGTAATCTTTGTCCTTAGGAACTTCAACCTCCTTCATGGAATTCATCCTGGCCAGAGCCACATACTCATTATTTACAACCTTAAGATTTGCAAGGCATGTATCCAGCTCTGTCTTTTTCTTCTGCCTTTCTGCCTGATCTTCAAGGCTCTTGTATTCATACCCAAGGTTTATGGCTCTCTTTATTCCTATGAGATAATTCTCATTTTCTCTGGCAAGAATGATCTTTTTCCTAAGTTCTGCATTGAGCTCAAGATCCGGGTTTTGCCAGCTGGGCTTTTTCTTAAGAAACTCCAGGGTCTTTATGTGCAGGTCAACCTTTCTTGTAAGAGCCATGGCATCTTCAGGGGTCGCATTTTCTGAAGCGACCAGGTTATTGATATCGGTCACATAGCTTGTGAGCTTATCATTTTCCCACATTCTGAAAACAGCAGATGTAGTGTCAGTATAGAGCTTTCTTCTCTCTTTATAAGCCTCGTATTCCTGCCTGCTAAGCGTACTTTTTAATTTCTTTTCATATTTTTCCAGCTGCTTTTTTGTCATGGAAGGACCTGAAATATATGAATTGTTTTCAAAGTCTTCTGTCAGCAGGATAGGGTCTTTGATAACTGACTCTGTGATATTGGTAAGCACATCCCTTTCAGGCTCAGGCTGATCAAGGCCGTTATTATCAATAAAGACAAAGCCACCCCTGCTTAATGAAGAATATGCATTCCTGTACATAAGCTCTCGTGTGACGTCTTTTTTGCCATCACCCACAACAAAATGCCTGCTCATCCTGTCTGCATCATACAATTGTCCTGTGGACTGATCAAGGGATTTGTACTCTCTCAAAACATCCCCGTACTTTCTAAGGAGTTTTGCATTATCCCCGGCTGAAAGCTGCTGTGGAAGGTTTCCAAAGCTGTTCATGTAACTGCGGGCACTGCTAAGTTGCAGGTTTGTAAGGGTCTTAAGAGCTTTATTAAAATCTTCATTTACCTTTTTCCCCTGTTCACTTTTGGGATCAAGGTTTTTATTAGCTTCAAGTCCCGGGGCGAAAAGGCCATAGAGCATATTTACTATATCCATTGTGCCCATTCTGGCTGTCATCCTCTTGGTCATTTCACCCACGAGTCTGTCAAGACCCAGTGCATCCATCTTAACTCCTGTCATTGGGTTTACGAGCTTATAGTCAGATCCGATATGGGTAATATCCAAGCCTTTGGCCAAAAGCTTATTTTTTATAAGATCAAGATCATCTCTTTGAACATTTTCATCATAATCGTGATTAAGATTCCAGTAATACTCTTCCTTTAACTTACTGCCACCTGTAAGATTAAGATTGTTGGCATTCAGCTGTATTCCGGCAGCCAGATAATCCATAGATGCGTATGCCTTTTCAAGGTACTGCTTCTGAACATCTTTATTTTGAACATTAAGGGCTTCATTTAAAAGTTCGCGGCTCTTTTGGCTTACTAAATGAACCTCCAACCCCGTAATGGCATCATTTTTGTTGCCGCTGTTATACCTTATCAGGTTCTTACCAAGAACATAACTTCTCATGAGCTTCTCAGCCAGCGCCCTCTGCTCCTTGGGAGTATTTTCATTAACTTCCATGGTAAGCTCGTGGTCATAATGGGTCCTGTAGGTTTCATCTGACAGAAGCTCTTTTCTTGACTGGTAGTAAGCGGCTACGCTCCTTAAATAATCCATCCTGTCCTGGATGGACTTTCTAAGACCTACTTCCATTGTCTCAAAATAGGCATTGTTACTATTCATTATCCTGTCATAAGCGCCAACACAGTTTACAAGATTTTCAAGCTTAGAGGCATCCTTTATCATCTCGGTGTCATTTTCGAAATTGATGTTTGAAACATCAATGGAAAACATCATCTCGGTAATGGAATCCAAAGCCTTATTCCTGTCCTTGTTTTCAATTTCACCTGTCTCTTCATTATAGGTTCCCAGGTAATTATCCAGAAGCGCTTTATTTTTTTCCGCGTTGGTCTCAGCATATGCGTCGGATACCAGCATGAACGCAGAAAGGTCGTGGAAAACAGCTTCACTTTCGCATCCATTCATCCTTCCGCTCATGGCCTTTGTCATAACGCTGTGTTTTTTCCTGGTCATAGAATCAGAAGCCTGACATATGGCATTATAATTTTCATTCTTAGCATAGAGCCTTGACTTTTTGTTTTTGATCTTGCTGGCTCTCCTCCAGGCCCACATGGAATTTTTGTAGGAAGTACCATACTGTGAATGCAAAACCGTATTTGCCGGAATGTGAACATTTATTTTATGGGCAAGTTTCTTGTTACCAGAGGCCTTTTTAAGAATTGTACTTAGCTTTTCTGTTCTCAGTTCCCTTTCAGATTTCTCTGCTTTTTTAGCTTTCTGTTTTTGGGCATTCTGAAGCGCTATAGGATCGTAGTTTTCCTCTACCCTTTTATTGGTCTCTTTGAGCTTGGAAATAAAAGTTGGATCTTCAAAAACGGTCTTTGGCCTGTTTTTTTCTCTTTCCTTTTTTTCCTGCTCTAATACCTTATAATCAAACTGCGCATCAATGTTATTTCCGCTATTTAATTCTTCATGTCCATACATAGCCTGATTCTCCTTAATCTCTTGCTAAATACAGTAAACAAAAAAGCGTTCATACAATCATTATACTACGCTTATTACACCTTTATACGAATGAAAATAACCTCATGGCAAGAAAAAAAGACTGACCTCAGCCAGTCTTTTCATTACTGAATATCGTCTATAAGTTTTCTGGTTCCGCCTATGGACTCATAGACAAAGATCTCGCAGTTCTTGGGACGGGGGCGCCAGATTATGCCGCTTTTTTTGCCCTCAAGGTAGCCTCTTATGGGACGGATTATCCCGCCGTGGCAAGCCACAAGAACATTCTCGTAATCCTTCTTTTCAAGTTCCTCAATAAATGACGCTGTTCTCTCCCTCATCTCCTTTATGGTCTCAACCCCCTTTGGGGCAGGAAATATTTCAGGCAGTGTCCAGTAGGCGATCATCCTTGGTCCTGTGGCAAAATACCCCATAAGCTCATACTTGCCAAAATTCGCCTCAATGATCCTCTCATCAGTTATGATCTGATCCTCACTGACATTACCAATGATGGACGCTGTCTTCACCGCCCTTATAAGGGGACTTGAATAGACCGCGTCAAACTTAATATCCCCAAGCTGTTTTCTTCTCTCGGTAGCCTGGGCTATTCCAACTTCGTTAAGGGGGATATCACTTCTGCCCTGCATCATTCTCTTTTTGTTGTAGTCTGTCTGTCCATGTCTTGTAAGATATATCTTCATCTCTTTTTCCCTTTAGAATAATCTGGTCTCATTCCCTTAAGCTCAGAATAGATAACCTTATAGTTATCGTATCTGACCTTTGAAACCTTCTCTTCTTTTACTGCGTTTTTAACGCCGCAGTCTGGCTCAGCTATATGTGAGCAGCCGCCAAATCTGCATTCCGGCTCATATTCCACAAACTCCGGATAATAATTCATAAGAGAATCTGTATTTACATCCCGAAGCTCTAGTGAAGTAAATCCAGGAGTGTCTATTATGAAGGTTTCTTCCTCATCATCTGTAAGCTCTTTTACCAAAAAGAGCTCTGAATGTCTTGTAGTGTTCTTGCCTCTGTCGATCTTTTTGGAAAGCTCTCCTGTCTGCATGCTGGCATCGGGTACAAGCTTGTTTAAAAGAGATGACTTGCCAACGCCGCTTGGTCCCGCAAGGGTTGAGGTCTTGCCTTTTAAAAGAGCTTTAAGTTCATCAAGGCCACGCTCCTCTTTCACGCTGATGAAAAGGACCTGATATCCACACTTTTCATATGCATCGTAAAGCTCCTGCTGTTCCTCATCCGTTGCTATATCCTGCTTGTTAAAGCAGATGATAACCGGAAGCGAAGCCTGCCTCATGGTGATAAGAAACTTATCAAGAAGGTTGTAATTGGGGTTTGGCTTAACAATGGCAAACAAAATAACCGCCTGGTCTACATTGGCAACAGGCGGTCTTATAAGCGTATTGGTCCTTGGCAGGATCTTTACAAGATTACCCTGCCTCTGGTCCTCATCTATTATTTCAATCTCTACATTATCGCCTACTATTGGTTTTATACCATCTTTGCGAAAGATTCCCTTGGCCTTGCATTCATAAACTAAAGGCCCTTTGACCTCCACATAGTAAAACCCGGCGATACCCTTGACTATCCTTCCCTGCATAAAGGGTTAATTCTCCTGAGTAAATGTCACTGCTCTGGTTACTGTGTACTCTACGCTGTCTCCACCGGTGGTCTCTCCCGTATCAGGATTGGTGGTAGTTGGAGTTGTTGCAGTATAGACAAATGTGATGGTTCCTGTAGGTGCTGTTATGCCCTTGTAAGTGCCCTGAACAGGGAAATCAGATGTTGTGGTGCTAAGAAGTGTAGTACCATCTGATGTTACCAGGGTAACCTTGACAGGAATGCCATAATTGTAGTTCTCGCCTTCAGTAGGTGCAGAAATATCGGCGTTATAACTGTATGTAACACTTGCAGGTCCTGTTGAGAGCTCCATGTTGATCTTGGTTCCCTCTGATACTGGTGTGCCAAAGGCAATGCTCTGGGCACAGATCTTACCTGTAAGATTGGCATCCTCGTTGGATGTCTGAACGATGGTCCCCTGCTGAAGTCCTGCCTCAACAAGAGCAATAACTGCGTCCTCTTCTGTCATGCCAATAACATTGGGAACTGTAACCTGTCCCTCTGATATCGCTGTTGAAACCTCGGTTGTTGCTGCAGCTTTGCTGTAATTTGAGCCATCACTGATATAGATCTTGATAGTTGATCCGCTCTTTGCTCTCTCCCCTGCAGCAGGAGAAGTTGAAACTACTGTATCCTTGGCAGCTGTATTCTTAGAATCTGCCTCTTTACTAACCTTAAAGCCCTTATCATCCTGAAGGATTGAAACGGCCTCTGCGTATGTCTTACCAGTAACATCAGGGATCTGTATGCCATCCTCATTGTCCCCTGAATCTGCTGTGATGGACTGTGCTGCGCTGCCATCCTGTGAAGCTTCATCAGATGCACCAAACAGCCCAAGACTTCTTCCAAGTAAAAGTAAAACTATAAATCCAACAAGTGCAGCTGAAATGATGGCCATAATGATGGTCATCTTCTCTATCTTGCTGCCACCCTGATTGGATGAAGAAGAACTGCGGCGAGTTCTGTTTCGAGGCCTGTCGTAGTCATAAAGGTCATCCATCTCGTCGTAGTCAGATCTCTTTTTCCTGCGTCCGCTGTTGTAGTCATCGTAATGGTCATCTTCGTCGTACTCGCCCATGACATCGGCCTTAAGTCTCATCTGCTCAGTGTCAGACAATCTCTCACTAGCCTCAGCCACTTCCTCCTCAGACGCAACTCTTGTAGCACCCTCTTCATCAGGATCCACAAGATTAACAAAATCCTTGTCCGGAGTTATAAGCGATCTCTTAAGGTCTGCAATGAGCTCCGCTGCGCTCTGATAACGTCTGTCAGGGCTCTTCTGGCAGCACTTAAGGACAATCTTTTCAACACTTATAGGAATCTCGTCATTGTACTCAACAGGACTTGGAAGATCCTCCTGAATGTGCTTGATGGCAATGGCAACAGTTGTATCGCCATTAAAAGGAACTCTTCCTGTGAGCATCTCAAACAGTGTGATACCCAGTGAATAGATATCACTCTTAGCATCGCTGTAGCCACCTCTTGCCTGCTCTGGAGAGGTGTAATGAACTGAACCCATGACATTGGAAGTAATGGTGTTGCTGGTAGCAGCCTTGGCAATACCAAAGTCTGTGACCTTAACCTTACCTTCCTTGCTGATCATGATGTTCTGAGGCTTGATATCCCTGTGGATAATGCCATTGTTGTGGGCAGCCTCAAGACCCATTGCAACCTGGATTGCAATGCTGACAGCCTCTTTTACGGAGAGGCGGGATTTCTTTTCAATATATTTCTTAAGTGTGATGCCATCAACCAGCTCCATTACTATGTAGTTGATGCCATCCTCATCGCCAACATCATAGACATTAACAGTGTTAGGATGAAGGAGTCCTGCAGTGGACTGAGCCTCTACACGGAACTTGGACACGAAGTTCTCATTCTCTGAAAACTCCTGCTTTAACACCTTCACTGCCACAAGTCTGTTTAATTTATGATCTTTTGCTTTATATACATCGGACATTCCGCCGGTGCCGATCTTTTCAAGCACCTCATAGCGATCGCCGATCACCATCCCTATCTTAACCATCTATTCCTCCATCGCGCGGGGTCTCTTCTGCAAAGGGCTCGATCAGAATAACTGCAATGTTGTCCTTGCCGCCGTTGTTATTGGCAGCCACAACCAGCTTTTGAGCCTTCTCGACTATATCCCTCTGGCCGCTTACTATCATGCGGATCTCTTCATCCTCAAGCATGTTGGTAAGACCGTCAGAACACAGAAGGACCATGTCCCCACGATTTAACTCCACATTAAAAAAGTCGATGTCTACTGTTTCAGTGGCACCGATTGCCCTAGTGATTATATTTTTATCCAGATGAGTCCTTGCGGTCTCTCTGTCAATACCACCCATTCTGACCATCTCTTCAACCAGGGAGTGATCCCTTGTGATCTGAGTGATCTTGTCATTGATAACGTAGAGTCTTGAATCTCCTACGTTGGCCACCTGAAGATATCTTCCAAGAACTGTGCATGCCACTACAGTGGTTCCCATGCCAAAGAGTTCCTCGTTCTCTGCAGCCTTTTCGCGAAGCTTTCTGTTGGCAATCTTGATGGCGTTTTCCAAGATCCTTACCGGGCTCTGTTCAAAGCTCTTTTCAATCTCTTCAACCATTGTGTCTACTGTAAACCTTGATGCATAGTCGCCAGCATTGTGGCCTCCCATGCCATCAGCAACAATGAACACGTTGGAGAGATTGCCAATCTTCCTGTCAGAGGAAAAGACATAATCCTGATTCAGTTTTCTCTTTTTTCCGATGTCGGTAATGGAAAAAGTCTTAAGCAAAATTGCCTCCTGGTGGTACCTCTAAATTTCATCACGGAAAAAAAGCAGGTGGTCTTAATTTCCTTGTAAATGGCGCCTTCGCAACTGCCCGCAGGCTCCATCAATATCCCTGCCCATTTCTCTTCTAATAGTAACATTTATTCGGCTTTTTTCAAGTTTATTTTTGAACGCTACAGCACCAGAGCGGTCTGTGGGCTTAAAGTCTCTCTCTTTGATGGGGTTCACAGGGATCAGGTTAACAACTGCGTTTAGCCTCGCCAAAAGAGCTGACAGCTCCCTGGCATCTTCCTCGGTATCATTAACTCCCGCCACCAGCGAATACTCAAAAGTCAGCTGGCGCCCTGTCTTTTCAAAATACACTTTGCAGGCATCCAAAACCTCACTTATGCTGTATTTATTAGCTATTGGCATAAGCTCTTTTCGCTTTTCGTCATTGGATGCATGAAGTGAAAGAGCAAGATTGATGGAAAGCCTTTCATCAGCCAGCCTCAGAATATTTGGGACTATTCCGCAGGTTGAAACTGTAAGGTTTCTCTGACCCAGGTTCATTCCGTTTTCATCAGTTAAAAGCTTAATAAACCTAAGAAGGTTATCGTAGTTATCAAGAGGCTCTCCGCTTCCCATAACAACAACTCTTCCTATCTTTTCCCCAGTGTATCTTGCAATTGAATATATCTGGTCCAGCATCTCTGAAGGCAGAAGGTTTCTCACAACGCCGTCAAGGGTAGATGCGCAGAACTTACAGCCCATGCGACATCCTACCTGAGATGAAATGCAGACGCTGACTCCAAATCGATACTTCATGAAGACGCTCTCAATAACGTTACCGTCAGAAAGAGCGAAAAGGAATTTTTTGGTCTCATCAATATGAGACTCCTGAACCTCTACTACTTCAAGGCTTGTAAAAGAAAAGTCCCTGGCCAGCTTCTCCTTAAGGGACTTGGGGATATTGGTCATTTCATCATATCCACCTGCCTGCTTGACATGGAGCCACTCATAGAGCTGTTTTGCCCTGAAAGCCGGCTCATTCATGTTCTTTATGCATTCCTTAAGTTCATCAATATCAAGGGACTTTAAGTCTATTTTATTGTCTGTTGCTAGAATATATTCTTTTTCCATAAATTAATACTGATCATCACTCGGTTCTAAGAGCTTCAATAGGATCAAGATCTGCTGCTCTCTTGGCAGGATAGATTCCAAAGAATAGACCTATTGCTGTTGATATCATAACTACAATTGCCACAAGAAGCGGATTTACCATGAAAGAAAATCCCACTATCTTGCAGATAAGAGCCGCAATTGACAAGCCAAAAGCAATACCAATTATTCCTCCTGTGAAGGTAAGAATAGCTGCCTCAGCAAGGAACTGCACAAGAATTGAAGATGTTGTGGCTCCAAGGGACTTTCTAATACCGATTTCCCTGGTCCTTTCTGTAACGGATACTGTCATGATATTCATAACGCCGATACCGCCAACAAGAAGTGATATTGCTGCGATGATGGCTACTACTGAAGTTACAATGTCTAATATAGAATTGGTTGTCTGATCAAATCCAGATCCGGAGGATAGCTTTACTGCGTTTTCTCCGCGAAGCTCCATTACATTCTCCACAACTGGTCTTGCCTGTGACAGAACCTGGTTCTTAAAGTCACTATCCAGGTAGATACTAAAAGTGGTGACGGAATTATCGATGTTCATGTCAAAGGAATTGGCCACTGCTGTATATGGAGCATTCATGGCTACCAGTGCATCCTCTCCCCAGCTTGAGTAGGCGATATCCATGGAAGTGTCTTCCCTTATACCAATGACTGTAAAATCTGCTGTAAGGTCAAAAGCAGTAATGGATACAGTGTTTCCTATAACATCCTCATAGCCAAAGAGATTATTGGCAGCTGTCTGGCTAAGGACAACTACATTTTTTGAATCATCAACATCACCCTGGTTGTAGTATCTGCCGTGCAGCATCTTGATACCAGAGGACTCCTTTGAAGCTTCCATTCCGCCAGATAGCATTACTGAAAAGCTGTTTCTTCCTGCCACAGCGGTGCCAAAAGCACTTAGATCTGGACTGACACCGTAGATGTCGCTTAGAGCCCCCTGTATAGCAAGCAGGTTCTCATAAGTAAATGTCTTATCTGTCTTGGTGACATCAAGACTCACAGAAACAGATGTAGCTCCGATGGAATCTATTTCACTGTTTATGGTGGCTTTCATACCATCACCGATTATAAGCACTGTAAGCACGGAAGAAATACCGATTATGATACCAAGCATGGTAAGAAATGATCTTCCCTTGTTGCTGCCGATGCTGGCCAGTGCGCTTTTAATATACTCTCCAAATGTTCCCATGTAATAAACTCCTGATCATACTCTCTTTAGCTTTGCTATGAAAAATCCATCTGTGCCAAAAGCTCCAGGGATAAGCTGAATATAACCATTTTTTGCTGACTTATCAAGTTCCTGCCCAAAAGCACCCTCTTTAAGCGCCTTTGGAAGTTTTTCTGAAAAGTCCACCATCTCAAAAGGAAGCTCTGAGCAGATGCGCCCTACCATCTCCTCATTCTCCTGTCTGTTAACTGTACAGGTGGAGTACATTAAAGTTCCGCCGGGTTTTACATAATCCCAGACAGTCTTTATGATCTCCCACTGAAGAGAAGCCAGTTCCATAAGTCCCTTTTTTGAGGCGTTATATTTAATGTCATTCTTTCTGCCAATTATACCAAGTCCTGAGCAGGGAAGGTCAAGGAAAATCACGTCCGCCTTGTTTTCCATGTTCCGGTCATGGATCTTGGCGTCGTGAAGCTCAACTTTAACGTTTCCAAGTCCCATGCGCTCAGCATTTTCCCTGATGAGCTCGCACTTTCTCTCGGACACATCACGGGATAATACCGTGCCTGCTCTCTCGGCTGCATGAAGGCTCTTTCCGCCAGGTGCTGCACAGACATCAACAACAACTGAAGCAGGCTCCACACCTGCAATCTCAGTCACAAGCATTGAGCTTACATCCTGTGCAAAAAATGCTCCCTCATCAAACCCTGGAAGAAATCTTATATTATCAGTCTTTTCAAGTTCAAGGGCATAGGGCAGGATGGCACTTCTTTTAACCACAACACCTGCAGCAGATAGCTTTTCAATGTAATCAGCAAAAAGCTTATCATCACTATCCCCGTCTTTGCCATAGAGCCTCTTAAGGGCACTGGAACTTAATCTTACAGTAGTTGGTCTAGGCTCTAAAAAGAACCCTAGCATGCCTTCAGTTCTTTCAAAACCATAGACATCTATCCACATATTGCAGATCCACTTTGGCATGGAGTAAAGAGTTGAAAGGTACTCAGATCCCCCATCAATATTTTTGTCAGGGTAAGCTATCTTGTCCCTGTTTCTTGCGATATTTCTAAGAACTCCGTTTACAAACCCCTTAAGTCCCTGGAACTTATGCTTGCCAGCCAGCTTCACCGCCTCATTGCAGGCCGCTGAATCCGGAACCTGGTCCATAAACAGGATCTGATACACACTCATCCTAAGGAGATTCCTGATAAAGGACTGCATCTTAGCTGTAGGTGTCTTGGAAAAAGTATCAAGGATGTAATCGATCTGGATCTGTCTCTCGATGCAGCCATCCACAACTCTCTTCATAAAGGCCTTGTCCCTGGTCTCAAGATAGTCATATTTATTTAAGCTGTCCTTTAAAAGAGATGGCTTTCTTACGCCATCTCTCTCGTATTCCATAAGTATATTCAAAACCAGCTCTCTGACATTAGCCATAAAACATTAGTCCCTTCGTCTTCCATTCATAAGAACAAATCTCATAAGCTGAACAGCAGCTGCTGCCGCACTGGCAACATAAGTCATGGCTGCTGCTTTAAGAACTTTTCTGCCGCCGTCTATTTCTTCATAGGATAAAAGTCCTGTATTTTCCAGAGTTAAAAGAGCCCTTCTCGAAGCATCAAACTCCACAGGGAGAGTTACGAGCTGGAAAAGAACTGCCAGCGAGAATACCCATATTCCCACAGTAACAAGCGGAGAAAAGCTAAGGAATAGTCCCAATACAATAAGTGGAACTCCCGCCTTTGACCCAAAGCTTGCCATTGGAAGAATGGAGCTTCTTATCCTCAAAGGAAGATACCCCTCCTGGTGCTGCATCACATGTCCGCATTCATGAGCAGCCACACTGATTGCTGCAACACTTGTAGAATTGTAGGTAGCCTCAGAAAGGTTAACTGCCCTGCTTCTTGGATCGAAGTTGTCAGTTAAATCTCCTCCAATATACTGAACTATTACATCATCTATTCCGTTTCTTCTAAGTATCTCAAGGGCAGCCTGAGCACCTGTAAGGCCGCATCCGGCAAGGACCTTTGCATACTTCTTGTAAACAGACTTAACTCTAAAGCTTGATATCATGCAGATGACAGCCATTACTATCATCAGAATATACATAAGAAAATCTACATCTAATCCTCTTGAATAATACATTCCATTTGCCTTCCTTTTATTTAAGGATCGTTCCTACCTCCAGCTTGTTTCCAAGAAGGAATGACTTAACATCCATCCTCTTTTTGCCCTCAAGCTGTACTTCCAGAATCTGAAGATAGTCACTGCCACAACTTACCACAAATGAATCTCTGGTTAAAAGAACTATCATTCCAGGCTGTGGTTCTCCAGCCCATGCGCCTTCCTTGCCTCCGCTTAAGGATTCATAGTTCTTACACAGTCTCTTAAAATCTATCTCTGACAATGTCTTGGCCTGCCATATCTTCAGCATCTTGCTTCCAAGATATGTAAAGGCAGAAGGCCATGGATTAAGGCCTCTTACAAGATTTCTTATTTCCTCAGCGTCCCATTCAAAACTAATCCTGCCCATATCCTTGGAAAGTTTGCCGCACTTTGTTGCTCTTTCCTCATCCTGTGGAACAGGTGTAAGCTCGCCCTTTTCTATTTTAGGAAGAGCCTCTACTATCAGTTCTCCTCCAAGAGCTGCCAGCTTATCGAAGAGTCCTCCACCAGTCTCGTCCTCTGAAATAGGGATTTCCCTCTGAAGAAGTATATCTCCGGTATCCATTCCTGCAGCCATCTGCATTATAGTGACGCCGGTAGTTTTTTTGCCATCGATTATAGCCTGCTGTATGGGAGCAGCTCCCCTGTATTCAGGAAGGATCGAAGCGTGGATATTGACGCATCCAAATTTTGGAATATCAAGGATTTCCTGGGACAGGATCTGTCCAAAGGCTGCAACCACATATATGTCAGCGTCGTACTTTTTAAGCTCTGCCACATTTTCAGGAAGTTTGATCCTTACTGGCTGAAATACCGGTATATTGTACTCAAGGGCACAGGCCTTTACGTCTGATATCTGAAGCTCTCCGCTTCTGCCCTTGGGCTTGTCTGGCTGAGTCACCACAAGTAAAACCTCGTGTCCTGCCTCGATTATTTTCTCAAGGGCTGACCTGGCAAAATCAGGTGTCCCCATAAAAACTATTTTCATATGTTCACACTCCTTAAAGACGCTTTAGAATAACCTTTTTTTGATTTATTGTAAAGGTCGATCTCTTTTTTACTACTTCCCTGCAGTAGTCCAGAGTTTTCTGCATCTTTCCTGTCATTTCCACAAGACCATCGATGATATCCTGCTCATCGCTCTCATAGGAAAGAACGAAGGCTCCCCCTGTCATAGTCATGGTCTTTATGGCATTTAACTTTTTATTTTCAACAATCTCAATTTCATCAGTAAGTGATTCTATGTCGTAAAGAACGATGGGGTTTCTGGTGGCCACAACGTCAACCTCATCAGACAGCCTTATGAGACTTGCAAGATAAGGAAGATTGATGGTATTTCCATTTGGCACCTTAAGATCAGATGGATACTCTTTTTCATCAAGAAGATCTGTCTTTCTGTGACCTCTTGCAATCTGCCTGATGGCAAAGGCATGCTCATCTGATGGGATCTCAAAAACGTCCTTATACTTCTCAATAAAGTATCCACTAAAGTCATTGTGGCGAGTTCTGACAAAGTCTGCCTTGGTTGCATTTGGATGGTCCTTAAAGAACTCAGAATACCCAAACTTTTCCTTGCACTCCTCAAAGTCCTTTTCGCTGATGCCCATTCCTGCATCATGAAGGTAGCAAGCCATAAGAAGACAGTACACTTCATCCTTATTCAGCTTCTCAATCTGTTCTTTTCCTATGAGCCTGTTACAGGAATCAATAACAGTAAGGCTGTGCAGTTCAGAGTGATCCGTGTACTCAGGAAACAGACGTCTGTATCTGGTAAGGACCTTACCGCAGGCAAATACTGAATCCCTGAACTTCTGGTGAAGATCCTTATCGAGGGTGCGAAGTCTTTTTTCCAGAAGGAAATCCGCATCTTCTCTCTCGATGAGGTTCTCCTGTTTGACTGTCATGGTAAGTACATTAAGTCCCAACATGTTCTGATAATTTACGTCATCAGCTATGTCGTAGACCATTCGTATGCCAAGGTTGTCAGTGCCGCCATCTTCTGAAGAGAGCTCTGCCAGTTCCTTGGGATCAAAGGCAGGGCAGTCGTCCTTAAGGCGAAGCACCAGATGGTCCTCCAAAAAGATTGCCATGGCTGTTAAGAAGTGGCTTTTTTTATCTGCATTAAAGCCCCTTTGTACTATATTTGCCGCAATTTCCTCAACGCAAAGCGCCGAGTAGTAGGAGCTCTTTTTATCCATTGAATGCTCAGCGCAAAATTCCTGTATCCTTGCTGCAGCATTTGCAGCCCCGTCAAGAGTGCTTATGGAAATATCAAGGACGTCTTCAGGAGCAACGCCAAAGCCTTTTTTAATAAACATGACTTCGTCTAAATTCCTTGGAACATGTTTCCAATAGATAACACCGTAAATTGGGAGTAAGAGAATAGTCATCACAATTCCAATAGGATTGGCAAGCCACACACCCATAGCTCCCATGACAGGCGCAAGGATCAGGGATGGAATGACCATGGCAAAAAAGCCGTCGAAGATTGACTGGATATTTACAAACAGGTTATGTCCCATAGCCTGCATGTAATTGGTAAATATCTGGCAGATAAGTATCAGCGGGATGCAGAAGGAATAGATAACAAACAGCTGATATGCCAGGTGATATACGTTTGAATTTCTGTCAGGGAAGAATATTCCTGTAAGGATAGGTGATATAGCAAAGATCACTGCTGCCACCACTACAGAAAGCGCCATACCCTTAGTAAATACAAGGTGCAGCGTCTTTCTCATGGATATCTTGTCCTCTTCTCCAACAAACACGCTTATCAGCATCCTTACTATAGCGCCGTTGCCAAGGCAGTATGCAATGAATATACCGCAGACCATGTTAAATGAGGACATGGCTGAAAGGCCATCACTTCCAGCATACTGTAAAAGGAGCCTATTGATGACCATATATCTGAGTGCTATGCAAAAGACAAGCATGGCTCCCGGGAAACCTATCTTGATAAGGGGCCATAGGTCTTTCCACAAAATATTTGCAAAACTGTAGCGAAGCTGTGCCCTGGAAGTAAAGTAATAAGGCACGAGAATAAGAAAATACACAAAATTACTAAAAGATGTGGCAAGAGCAAGTCCCCAGATACCCATATCAAGGACTGCCACGAAGACAACATCAAGGATCACGTTTGAAATTATCATACCTGCAATTCCAACGTAGCCCCTTATTGACTGGCGCTCCATCTGAAGGAATGCCGCCAGCTGTTGAGCAAATAGCATTGGAATGATACCAATGCCATAGCCAACAATATAGGTCACAAGAGCGCCCTTAAGCTCTTCGTTTGCACCAAGAAGTACCGCTAAAGGTCCCGGGATAATGAGACTTATAGCGGTCAAAGCCAAACCTACTATCATAGTTACAGTAAGATTCAGGGAAAAGATGCCTTCTGTACTTTTGCTCTCTCCCCTGCCCATATATCTTCCGCACAGGACTGCGGTTCCTCCCAGGAGAACCGAACCCACTGCGGTCATGATCTCAACCATGGAATAGTATAGTCCAATGACTCCCACAGCAGATGCATCTATATAGCGCCCAGCCATGGCTCCATCCACGATGGTGTTGATGGCTCCCATGGCAAATATCATTATCTGCACCGGAAGCATGCCAAAAAACAGCCTCGAAAGAAGTTTGTCAGAGTTATTTTTCATGGGTGGACCTCTCTTTTAAGGATTTATAGTATTACTCCTTAGATTCGTACTCTTCCTGTTGTCTAGCTATAAGTTCCTCGTTGTCGATAAGGTCTCCCTCAACCTTCTCAACATACATATGACCGTCAAGGTGATCAAGCTCATGACAGATAGCTCTTGCAAGAAGCTCTTCGCCTTCAATTATGTACTCATTGCCATCAAGGTCTGTGGCCTTGGCCTTAACATAGTTAGGTCTTGTTACAACGCCACTCTTTCCAGGAATTGAAAGACATCCTTCGTAGCCGGTCTGCTCTCCGCTTGTTTCAAGGATTGTGGGGTTGATCATAACAATGGGCTGATCAGCTTCAGGTGAAACATCTATCACAACGATCCTCTTAAGGACACCAACCTGAGGAGCCGCAAGACCTACGCCATTTGCTTCATACATGGTGTCAAGCATATCCTCAACCAGTTCCTTAACTCTTGGAGTTATCTCTTTTACTTCCCTGCACTCTTTTGCAAGGACGTCATCTCCATATTCTCTGATAGTTCTAAGTGCCATTATCAATCTACCTTTCTATACTAAATGTTACTGTTAACCTGCTAATATACCTATAAAAGAAGTTTACCCATGCATTGGATCAAAGTCAAATTGAGTGACCACACCCTTAAGCTCTCCCATCTGTTCAAGCTCTTTTACATACCCCTCAAGGGCATCTTTGAGCATCACCAGTTTGTCGTAGTCATCGTGCTTTACATAGATAGCCATCCTGTAAACATCGTTGATCCTGGCTATTGGCGCAAGGGCTGGTCCTATAAATATGGCCCCTTCTACCCTTTGCCCCTCCATCATGGCTCTGAACCTTGAGGCGTACTTCATGCCCACGTCCTCGTCCTTTGACTGGATCTGTACGCACATCATATGTGAGATTGGCGGGTATCTTAAAAGATCCCTGTAGGCTATCTCTTCCTCATAAAAAGCCTTAAAATCCTGTCTGGCTGCAGTCTGTATGCTGTAGTGCTCAGGGTCATAGCTCTGGATCACCACATTACCTTCTTTACTGCCTCTGCCCGCTCTTCCTGCAGCCTGGGTAAGAAGCTGGAAAGTCCTCTCACTGGCCCTGAAATCACTGGCGTAAAGAGACATATCTGCCGCAAGAATACCTACCAGAGTAACGTCAGGAAAATCATGACCCTTAACGATCATCTGGGTTCCCACCAGCACATCTGCTTCTTTATTGGAAAAAGCTGACAATATGCTGTCATAGCTTCCCTTGGTCCTGGTGGTGTCTGCATCCATCCTAAGGACTCTGGCAGATGGCCAGAACTTTTTCACCTCGTCCTCTATCTGCTCCGTTCCTGCCCTGAAGGATGAAACATATTTAGAGCCACACTCAGGACACACCTTAGGTCTTATCTCCTCATGGCCACAGTAGTGACACACAAGCCTTCCTCCTCTGTGCTCTGATAAAGACACGTCGCAGTGAGGGCACTTGAACACATGTCCACAGCTCCTGCAGGAGATAAAACCAGCAAGACCTCTTCTGTTGATAAACAGCATGGCCTGCTCGCCCTTTGAGAGCTTTTCATTCATAAGCTCCTGCAGTCTTCTTGAAAAGATAGATCTGTTGCCGCATCTAAGCTCCTCCCTTAGGTCTGCCATTTCAACCCTGGGAAGAGTACCTCCTGTAAGCCTTCTGTTTAGTTCAAACAGGTGATACTCCCCGTTTAATGCCCTGTAATAGGACTCAAGTGAGGGAGTAGCTGAGCCAAGTACAACTGCCGCTCCATCAGGAAGGAGGCCTGATAAATAGATAGCTGTTTCCCTGGCGTGATATTTGGGGCTGTTTTCGCTCTTATAGGTGGATTCGTGCTCTTCATCTATTATGATGATGCCCGTGTTTGGAAACGGTGTGAAAAGAGCTGATCTTGGCCCTATTATGATGTCGATATCGCCGCTTCTTGCTCTCTCCATCTGGTCATACTTTTCTCCAGGAGAAAGAGAAGAATTCATTACAGATACTCTGTCTCCAAAGTGTCTGTAAAAGCGCATAAGAGTCTGGTATGTAAGGGCAATCTCAGGTATAAGGACTATAGCCTGCTTGCCTCTTTTTATCATGTCGTCAATGAGAGCTATGTAAACTTCAGTCTTTCCACTTCCTGTAATACCATGGATAAGGTAGGTATCTCTTTTGCCCTCATCGTAATCTCTTTTAACTGTATCTACGATGTTCTGCTGCTCAGGACTTAAGACCTTGTCCTTGTACCTGTCCGAGGTGGCAGCCACAGGGTTTCTATAGTACTCTTCCTCTTCGATCCTTATCATTCCGGTGTCTGCCATGCTCTTTAAGGTTACAGCACTGACACCAAGCTTACTGGTTATAAGCCCGTAGGGAATCCTCTCAGAAGGGTTCTCCAAAAGCTCTTTAAGTATCCTCTCCCTGGCCTTTTGCTTCTTGCGGACGCTTTCATTGTAGGCGTCTATGGCCTCCCTCTCAGGGAGCCTTAAGGAAACGAACTTATGGACCTGCCTCTTTTGCTTTTTATAAGTGGGGACCACAGTCTTAAGGGCAGCTATCATGGTGGAGCCATAGTACCTCTTCATCCAGGCAGCAAGCTTTATGGAAATGTCCTCTGCCGTGTCGATTCCCTCTGAAAGAGAGATTATCTCTTTTATCTTGTCCTCATCCCAGTTTGTCTCATCAGAAAGCTCGATCACATAGCCCTTCCTCTTAGTGTTCCCTCTGCCAAAGGGCACGTCAACACTGCATCCGATCTCCACCTGGCCAAGAAGCCTGTCAGGGATCCGATACTGAAAGAGGCGGTCAACCTTCTCATGGGATATGTCTATTATTATGTTTGCGAATTTGGGAAAAGACACATCGCCCTCTCTATACTTTCTTATATATTTTGCACAAAAGAACCAGTATTTAAGCCTTATG
>CAMVJI010000028.1 GCA_947167765.1 uncultured Butyrivibrio sp.
AGTCACTTAAGGCAGCCATCGTAATGTTTTCAACCATTCCGATCCTGTGCATTTACCCGTTCCTTCAGAAGTACTTCATAAGTGGAGTTACTCTGGGAGCTGTAAAAGAGTGATCAAACGTAATTTACGGATCCTATCCCCAATGAGGGATCACATATTATCTATCAACAAACAATAATGGAGGTAAAGTTATGAAGAAAAAGGTATTATCCATGCTCCTTGCTTCTGCTATGGCACTTTCAATCGTTGCCTGCGGACAGTCAGACGGGGGAGCAGCAACAACAAGTACCGAGACAACAGGTACTGACGCTACTGCAACAGAGCAGGCACAGTCAGAGGCTACTGCTGAGGCAGAGTCAGCTGGATCATCAGAGCTTACAGATGGTAAGTTCGCTGACACAAGATCTATCACAGTTGAGATCTATGACAGAGGAAATGACGGCGGATCAGACCCAGAGAACAACATGTACACAGAGTACATCAAGAAGGGCATGCTTGAAGAGCACAACGTAGAAGTTACATTCAAGAAGGTTCCCAGATGGACAGAGACAGAGGATATCAACAACCTCCTCGCAGCTCAGGAAGCTCCTGACATCTGTGTAACATACAGCTATCCCACAGTTCTTACATACGCTGATATGGGCGGTGTTATCGATCTTAAGGATATGATCGAAGATTACAAGGCAGATACACCAAACCTTTGGGCTTGGCTTGAAGATACAAATATGCTTTGGGACAAGGATCCTAAGACAGGATCTGTTTGGGCAATTGAAGGTAGAAGAGCTGAGCAGCAGAGAATCGTTACTTTCGTTCGTCAGGACTGGCTCGATGCACTTAACATGAAGGCTCCTACAACAACTCAGGAGTTCGAGGATATGCTTGTAGCATTCAGAGATAACGCTGATACTCTTCTTGGCAAGGATGCTTCCAAGATGGTTCCTTTCTCAACCAGCTATGATATCGGTTGGAGAGCAAACAACATCATCACATCCTTCATGGACCCTAAGATCACAGACAAAGAGTACTACATCAACGGATTTGATGACAGAATGGTTACAGAGCCTCAGACAAAGGAAGCTGTAAAGCTCCTTAACAAGTGGTACAACGACGGCCTTATGTGGAAGGATTTCGCTCTTTATGGAAGCGGAGACACAACAGAGGACGATATGATCAAGGCTGGTTATGTTGGTGCATTCCAGCACAACTGGGATTATGTATTCAGAAACGGTGAAGATTCAATCAACGCAAACCTTAAGAGAAACGTTGGCGAAGATGCTAAGTTCGTAGCAGTTGACTGCTTCAAGAACTCAGACGGCAAGTATGCTAAGTGGCTTTACTCAACAGCAGGCGACAGAAAGATCTTCTTCCCTACAACAAACGATGAGCCTCTTGCTTCACTTCTTTACCTTGACTTCATTTCAAAGCCTGAGACAATCAAGTACCTCCAGGCTGGTGATGAGGGTGTTACACACGAAGTACTTGAGAGCGGCGCTATCCAGATCAAGGCTGCTGAAGGCGATGCAATCCAGAACTCTGGTAAGAACATCGATTACACAATCACATGTAACGGAACATACTTTGGTGACTGGGATCTTGCAAACCTTTCAATCGCTTACGGCTATGCAGAGGCTGATCCTGAGCTTGTAGATGCTGCTAACAAGATCTCTCTTGCAGACGGACTTGAGCCAATCAACGTTAACGTTGGTGTTATCGAGGCTGAGGCTGGTGTTGGTGATACTCTTTCATCAAAGAGAGACCAGATTTATGACAACGCAGTTGTAGCAGCTGCAGCAGATTTCGATTCTGTTTGGGATAGCTACATGTCAGATTACCTCTCATCAGGCGGACAGGCTATCATCGATGAGCGTACAGCTAAGTGGGCTGAGTACTTCGGCGATGCTGATATGCTTCCTTGAGATTAAGTGAAGCTACAATTTTTACCATTAACATAAAAAACCTTTAAGAGAAGGAGTCGTGTTCATTCACGGCTCCTCTTTTTTGGTGGTAATGGTAACTTTTGATAACAACATGGCAAGATGTGGTGAGATAAATGGGGACTTCAAATATAGAATAGAATCAGTAGCATTAACATCAAATTTATTGAAATTTTGAGGGTATAACAATGAACAGAGAAGAAGCAAGAAGGCGAGCGAAAGAGCTGGTTTCCAAGATGACAGTTGAGGAGAAGGCTTCTCAGCTAAGGTATGATTCTCCTGCCATCGATAGACTCGGAGTTCCTGCCTATAACTGGTGGAACGAGGCTCTTCATGGCGTTGCAAGAGCAGGCACAGCTACCATGTTCCCACAGGCTATCGGAATGGCAGCAGCCTTTGATAAGGACCTTATGAAAGAGGTTGGAGAGGTTATTGCGCAGGAAGGCCGTGCCAAGTACAACGAGCAGGCTAAGCGCGGTGACAGGGATATCTATAAGGGACTTACCTTCTGGTCTCCAAACGTAAATATCTTCCGTGATCCAAGATGGGGAAGAGGTCATGAGACCTATGGAGAAGACCCATATCTTACAGGAACTCTGGCAGTTCCATTTATCAAGGGAATCCAGGGAGATGGCGAGTATATGAAGGCAGCAGCCTGTGCCAAGCACTTTGCTGTTCACTCAGGACCTGAGGGCGACAGACACTTTTTTGATGCAAAGGCATCTAAAAAAGACCTTGAGGAAACCTATCTTCCAGCTTTTGAAACCTGTGTAAAAGACGGTCAGGTAGAGGCAGTCATGGGCGCATACAATAGGACTAACGGAGAGCCCTGCTGCGCCAACAAGCCACTTATGGTTGATACTTTAAGAGGAAAGTGGGGATTTGAAGGCCACTTCGTATCAGACTGCTGGGCTATCAGAGACTTCCACGAAAACCACAAGGTAACAGCAACAGCTGAAGAATCAGTTAAGCTGGCCCTTGATATGGGATGTGATGTTAACTGCGGATGCACATATCAGAAGATGATGAATGCGTACAGGGCAGGTCTTATCACAGAAGAGCAGATAACAACATCCTGCGAAAGACTCTTTACAACAAGGTTCCTTCTTGGAATGTTCGATAAGACTGAGTTTGACAATATACCATTTACAGTAGTTGAGTGCGACGAGCACCAGAAGGTGGCACATAAGGCAGCAGCCGAGGGAATAGTTCTTTTAAAGAACAACGGTATTCTCCCTCTTGATAAGTCAAAACTTAAGACCATTGGCGTAGTTGGACCAAACGCTGATTCAAGAATCGCTCTTATGGGTAACTACCACGGAACTTCATCAAGGTTTGTAACTGTTCTTGAGGGAATTGAGGACAAGGTAGCAGGTGATGTAAGAGTTCTTTACTCTGAAGGCTGTGATCTCTGGAAACCAAACCTTAGTAACCTCTCAGATCAGGATTATCCAGACAGACTCTCTGAAGTTCAGACCATTGCAGACTACTCAGATATCATGGTTGTTGTAGTAGGTCTTGATGAGAATCTTGAGGGCGAAGAGGGAGATGCAGGTAACCAGTTTGCATCAGGAGACAAGGTGAATCTGGAGCTTCCAATTCCTCAGAGACAGCTCCTTAACTCAGTCCTTGACTGCAATAAGCCAACAATCGTTATCAACATGTCAGGAAGTGCCATTAACCTTTCTGTAGCTGAGGAGAAGGCAGCAGCAGTTATTCAGGCCTGGTATCCGGGTGCAAAGGGCGGCCAAGACGTAGCAGACATCATCTTTGGAGATGTATCACCATCAGGTAAGCTTCCTGTAACCTTCTATCGCAGCACCGATGACCTTCCTGACTTCAGAGATTACTCCATGAAGAACAGGACCTACAGATACTTTACCGGAACACCTCTTTATCCATTTGGATATGGCCTGACATACGGTAAGTGCAGGGCAAAAGAGATGGAGGTTACCGCATCAGCTGATGGCGCTACAGTTAAGGTGAAAATGGTCAACGAAGGCTCTGTTAAGACTTCAGACGTCCTTCAGATCTACGTTAAGGATACAGGCTATGAGCTTGCTGTTCCAAATCCTCAGCTTGCAGGCTTTGAGAGATTTGAACTTGGAGCAGGTGAGGAAAAAGAGATTACTGTTAAGCTTCCAAGAAGAGCCTTTACATCAGTAGACGAAGAGGGCAACAGAGATGTCTTTTCACATAGCTTTAGGGTATATGCAGGAACAAGTCAGCCTGATGAGCGCTCAAAAGAGCTTACTGGGGTTAGTTGCCTCGAAAAAGATGTAACTATTTGAGCTTATTAAAAATACAAGCTTCAGAAATAATGTATAAAAATTTGCTGATATTTTCTGCAATCTATGACAATGTAAGTTTTGTATCAATAATGATACTCTAGTTGTATGGGATAGGTGTACAAGTTACAATTACCCATATAGCGCAGTAGAAAGGGGCAAGGTATGAATTATCTTATAGGTATTGATGTGGGAACTTCTGCTACCAAGACAGTTCTTTTCGATGAGAACGGAACAGTTATAGCTGAGAAGGCCTACGAGTATCCAATGTACACACCTCAGAATGGCTGGGCTGAGCAGGAGCCATCTGACTGGAAGAAGGCTTCACTTGAGACTGTGGCAGCAGTTGTAAAAGAGGCTGTTTCAAGCGGCAAGGTTGCAGATGCTGGCGATATCAAGGGAATTGGTATTTCCGGACAGATGCACGGCCTTGTAATGCTGGATGAAAACGGGGAAGTTATAAGACCATCCATTATCTGGTGTGATCAGAGAACTGGCGAAGAAGTCGATGAAATGCTAAAGATCATGCCAAGGGAGAAGTGGATCGAGATCACAGCTAATCCACCTCTTACAGGCTGGACAGCAGCCAAGATCCTTTGGGTAAGGAACAAGGAGCCAGAGAACTACAAGCGCTGCAGACACATCCTTCTTCCTAAGGACTACATCAGATATGTCCTTACAGGAGAGTTTGCAACAGAGGTTTCAGATGCTTCTGGAATGCAGCTCATGGATGTGGCACACAGATGCTGGTCAGACGAAGTGCTTGATAAGCTTAACATTGACAAGTCACTTCTTGGCAAGATGTATGAGTCCTGCGAAGTTACAGGCAAGCTCACAAGCGAAGTTGCTGCGCAGCTTGGACTTTCAACAGATACAGTTGTAGTTGGCGGAGCTGGAGACAATGCGGCAGCAGCTATCGGAACCGGAGTAGTAAGAGAGGGAACAGCCTTCACAACCATCGGAACCAGCGGAGTTGTATTTGCTCACACAGACAAGGTTAGCATCGACCCTAAGGGAAGAGTTCACACATGTTGCTGCGCAGTACCTGGCGCATGGCATATCATGGGTGTTACCCAGGCAGCAGGATTTTCACTTAAGTGGTTCAGGGACAACTTCTGCCAGAGCTACATTGAGGAAGCCAAGGAAAAGGGCGTTGATCCTTATGACCTTATAAATGCTGACATCGAGACTGTTCCTGTAGGAAGTGACAGACTCATCTATCTTCCATATCTTAATGGTGAGAGAACTCCTCACCTGGATGACAAGGCAAGAGGCGTATTCTTTGGACTTTCAGGAATCCACACAAGAAAGCATCTTCTTCGTGCAGTAATGGAAGGTGTTTCCTATTCTCTTTGCGACTGCAACGACATCCTTAAAGAGATGGGCATCAGCGTAAAAGAGATGATGGCCTGCGGCGGCGGTGGAAAGAGCAAGATCTGGAGACAGATGCTCTCAGACCTCTATCAGTGCAAGGTAGCAACCATCAACCAGGAGCAGGGACCTGCCCTTGGAGTAGCAATACTTGCAGGAGTGGGAAGCGGAGTATACACAAGCGTTCAGGAAGCTTGTGATAAGCTTATCACCAAGGCAAAAGAGACAGAGCCTGTAGCAGATAATGCTAAGAAGTACGCAGCATATCATGAGCTTTACAAGAAGCTCTATGCAGATCTTAAAGATGATTACAAACAGCTGTCAGAGCTGTAAGGTAATAAACGCCATAAGGGTATGGCAGTAAACACATATTTAAGCGGGAGGACCCGCAAAGGAAAGGGGATAAATTATGATCAACATTCCAGAGGTAAAAATTGGCTTAGTTGCAGTAAGTAGAGACTGTTTCCCAGCTTCACTTGCAGTAAACAGAAGAAAGGCTTTAGCTGAAGCCTACAAGAAAAACTTCAACGACAAGGACGTTTATGAGTGTCCTGTATGTATCATCGAGAGCGAGACTCAGATGGTAGAGGCTCTTGAGGATATCAAGAAAAACGGATGTAACGCTCTTTGCGTATATCTTGGAAACTTCGGACCTGAGATTTCTGAGACACTTCTTGCTAAGCACTTTGATGGACCTATCATGTTCTGTGCAGCAGCTGAGGAGTCACAGAATGACCTTATCGATGGCAGAGGAGATGCTTACTGCGGAATGCTCAATGCAAGCTACAACCTCTACATCAGAAACACAAAGGCTTATATCCCAGAGTATCCTGTAGGAACTGCTGAGGAGTGCGCTAAGATGATCAACGAGTTCGTGCCTATCGCAAGAGCAATCGTTGGTGTTCGTGATCTTAAGATCATCAGCTTTGGCCCTCGTCCTATGAACTTCCTTGCTTGCAACGCACCAATCAAGCAGATCTTCAACATGGGCGCAGAGATCGAGGAGAACTCAGAGCTTGACCTCTTCGAAGCTTTCCACAAGCATGACAACGATCCTAGAATACCTGATGTTGTTAAGGATATGGAAGCTGACCTTGGCGCAGGCAACAAGAAGCCTGAGATCCTTGCTAAGCTTGCTCAGTATGAGCTTACTCTTCTTGACTGGGTTGAGGAGCACAGAGGCTACAAGAAATATGTATGTATCGCTGGTAAGTGCTGGCCTGCATTCCAGACACAGTTCGGATTCGTTCCTTGCTATGTAAACTCAAGACTTACAGGAAGAGGAATTCCTGTATCATGTGAGGTTGATATCTATGGTGCACTTTCAGAGTTCATCGGAACATGCGTAAGTAACGATTCTGTTACTCTTCTTGATATCAACAACTCTGTACCTGCAGACATGTACGAAGAGTCAATCAAGGGCAAGTTCGGCAACTACAAGCACACAGATACATTCATGGGCTTCCACTGCGGAAATACATGCACAAGCAAGCTTTCAAGCTGTGAGATGAAGTTCCAGAGAATCATGGCTAGAAACCTTCCTGAAGAAGTTACACAGGGAACACTTGAAGGCGACATCAAGCCTGGCGATATCACATTCTACAGACTTCAGAGCACATCTGATAACCACCTTAGAGCTTACCTTGCACAGGGCGAAGTTCTTAACGTTCCTACAAGATCATTCGGTGGTATCGGTGTATTCGCTATTCCTGAGATGGGCAGATTCTACAGACACGTACTTATTCAGCAGAACTTCCCTCACCATGGAGCAGTTGCATTTGGACACTACGGAAAGGCACTCTTCGAGGTATTTAAGTATCTTGGAGCAGAGACAATCGGCTACAACCAGCCTGCATCTCTTCCTTATCCAACAGAGAATCCTTTCTGCTGCTAATTGCATGACGGATTGCTGGATATGTCAAAAAATACTTGAAGATGATAAGGGCCCCTTCGCAAGAAGGGGCTCTTTTAATTTGGGTGAGTCATTGGGAATGTTACAGTTTGACTCATAAAAAGTCAAAGCACAACTGGCCGTCGATCCAGCTCTTTTGTTCCGCCTGATGGATCTCATCTTCAGGCCGGATATTTCCTATAAGAAGCGGTGACAATGGATCGTGATTTGCGTTGTTATTTATGACAGTTTCTGCATCATAGTTGGCATAGCAGTACTTGCATAAGTGAAGACAGGTGTTGTACATGCCAATATCATTTCCAAGAAAGCAGGCGCAGGAAGTTCTGGCGTTCTTGATCTTGGGGAAATCAAGCTTGGTGTGGAGAGCTTTTTCGTAGATGGGCTGGGTCATGCAACCGCTGCAGTCCGCTCCGAACCGGGCAAGCTCTGTTCCTTCGCTGCAGGGGCGAAGGGTCATGCCATGGTCTTTTGCTATCCTGGTCATATGCTCCCCGAGGTATAGGCGGTCAGCCTTTTCAAGGGCAGTAGCCTTGGGGAAATTCTTTTTTACCTTCTGGTAGATATCTATAAAACTGATTACAGCTGTCTGGGTATAGCCATCAAGGGCAGCCGCGATCTCTTCAAACTTTTCAAGATGATAGTCTCTTGTGTATTTATCATCTAGAAAGATTGGATCATAGCGCCATCCCATGGAATCAACTCCGGCAAAATCAGAGAGCTTTTTGAAGGTCTCAATGACATCAGGAATCTCAGGGACATTTGGCTCAATGTCTCTTCCATAGCCTGTTATTGTGACGTACCAGTACATTCCATAGGGACGAAGCAGGTCAAGGTACTTAAGCATTGGCGCTGGATTCTTGGAGCAAAAGCTTATAAGGTCCACCACAGATGGGTGCAGTATGTACTTGGTCACATATGTCATGTTGTAGGGATTTCGCACATAGACATAGCCTTCCTTTAACCTTTCTGCGAACCAGTCGGCGTAGAAAGCAGGGATGTCAGTGCGGGAGCCTGTTTGGATGATCATTTAATTCACCGTTTTTCTCAAATATAATGATATAATACCATGACAGAACAATTCACTATAAGGAGAAAATCATGAAGATAGTTATTGCAGATAAAGACAGTGTCGGAACAGACATGGACTACACCATATATGATGAGCTAGGAGAAGTAACTTATTACGACGATAAGGTAACAGAGGAGAATGCAAAAGAAAGGCTAAAAGGCGCTAATGTACTTGTTATCAATAAGAGCCAGATCACAGACAAGCTCCTTGATGATGCTCCGGACCTTGAGCTTATATGTGAGTTTGCAACAGGTTATGACAATGCAAATATTCCTGCCTGCGACAGACATGGCGTTAAGGTTGCCAATGTGGTCAACTACTCTACAGACTCAGTTGCACAGCACACCTTTGCAATGCTGTTTTACCTGATGGAGAACCTTCGCCACTATGACGAGTTTGTAAAGAGCGGAGCTTACGCAAACCAGGAGCATTTCTGTTGCCTTGATATTCCTTACGAAGAGCTTGCTGGCAAGACCTATGGAATTGTTGGTATGGGTAATATCGGAAGGAAGGTTGCCCAGATTGCTACAGCCTTTGGAGCACATGTGATCTTCTATGCATCCTCAGGCCACAGCGACTGCACAGACTATGAGCAGGTGAGCTTTGATGAGCTTCTGACAAGGTCAGACATTATCTCACTCCACTGCCCACTTAGCGACAGAACAAGAGACCTCTTTAACAAAGAAGCTTTTTCAAAAATGAAGAAAACTGCAATTCTTATAAACGTCGCTAGAGGCGCTGTGGTTGTAGAAGACGACCTCTATGAAGCTCTCGCAGATGGCTCCATCAGGGCAGCAGGTCTTGACGTACTTAATCCTGAACCAATGGCTAAAAACTCCAAACTTTTAAACATCCAGGACAGCGGGCGTCTTATAGTAACACCACATCTTGCCTGGGCCAGTACTGAAGCCAGAAAGAGATGTCTTGATGAAGTTAAGAAAAACATCCAAAGCTGGATGAAGGGAACACCAAGAAATATAGTTAACTGAACAGAATAAAAAGGTCTGGATCCTGGTCCAGACCTTTTTATTTATTCAAGAGCTTTCTTGATCTCTTCTATAACAATCTTCAGAGCTTTGATCCTGGCGTACTTTTTATCAACAGATTCCAGGACATGCCATGGAGCAAAAGAGGTACTTGTCTTCTCTATCATTTCGTCGATGGCAGTTTCATACTGGTCCCACTTTTCCCTGTTTCTCCAGTCTTCATCAGTGATCTTCCACTGCTTTTCGGGTGTGTTCTGCCTGTCAGTGAAGCGCTTAAGCTGTGTGTCCTTGTCAATCTGAACCCAGAATTTGATGATGACTGCGCCCCAGTCCTTTAGCTCTTTTTCAAATTCATTGATCTCGTTGTAGGCTCTCTGCCAGTCGTTCTCGGAACAGAATCCCTCAAGGCGCTCAACCATCACGCGGCCGTACCAGGTTCTGTCAAAGACGGTGATATGACCTGTCTTGGGAAGTCTTGTCCAGAAGCGCCACAGATAGTGACGAGCCTTCTCATGGGGCTCGGGGCTGGCAATTGGCTCAACCACGTAGTCCCTTGGGTCTAGGGCTTCGGTTATCCTCTTGATGTTTCCGCCTTTTCCAGCTGCATCCCAGCCTTCGTAGGCGATTATTACAGGGATCTTCTTGCGGTAGACCTTATTTCCAAGGTCCTTAAGCTCTTTTTGCAGTCGGTCAAGCTCGGCGTCGTACTCAGCGTCGCTCATGACCTTGCCATCTAACGAAATGTCAGAGAGCTTTCCTATCTTTTCCATAGGGAAGGTGTTCTGCAGAATAGGTACATTCATCTTCTGGTTTTTAAGCGCTATGTCTATTCCCTGATTAAGGAACTGAAGTACCTGAAGCTCAGCATACTTTTTATCCTTGGCATCGATGATGTACCAGGGGGATCTGGACTCGTTGGTATCCTCAAGGTATCTCTCAAAAACATCAAGGCACTTGTCGTAGTGCTTGTTCTGCAAAAGGTCGTTTTTATCAACGCGCCAGCTGGTGTCCTTGCTGGACTTTAAGGCGTCCAGTCTCTTTTTCTGTTCCTTTTTGGATATATGGAAAAAGAACTTTATTACCAGATAACCGTTGTCGCAAAGATGGCGTTCTATAACGTTTATGGAGTGAACCCTCTTTCTGTAGACTTCATCTGTAAGGTCGCCATCTAAAACTCCGGATACAACCTCCTCCATCCAGCAGGTGTCAAAGAATCTGAATTTTCCGGCTTCCGGGATCTCTTTTATATATCTGTAAAGGAATGGATATCTCTTTTCCTCGCTGCTTGGCTGCCTGTCCATGGTGGCAACCTTAAAGAACCTGGGATCGATGTTGCGGATAACTTTCCCAATGACAGCACCTTTTCCTGCGGCATTCCAGCCTTCAAACAAGACCATGACAGGAAGGCCGGCTTCCTTGATCTTCATCTGGGATGCGCCTAGGCGAAGACGCTCTTCTTTGAGCTTTTCTTTTAAAACATCTTCCTCCGGGATTTCGGATTTTACAAATTCTTTCAGCATAGAGATACCTCCAATCTGACAACAAAAAACAAACGATATTATAACAATATAATACCACAAAAACGCGCATGAAAAGAGCCTTCAAATGGGCTACTATTCGTTGACCTAAAGGATGTTTTTCCGTATAATAAATGTTAAGTATTTTGTAAAGAATTAGGGGAGAGAAAGTATGTTAAAAGGTATAAAGAAGCTCTTTATTTCAGCGGGAATGCTGGTTTTCTTTTCAGCACTCCTTTTCTTAAGCCCTGCTGCAAGCGTAGAAGCTAAGGCTGTTGGTCCGGAGGTTGCAGTGGGAATCGACGTTTCCAAGTATCAGGGAGGCATCAACTGGCAACAGGTCAGAAATCAGGGTGTGCGCTTTGCTATGATCAGAGTCGGCACAACCAAGAAGGGCCTGGATGAGCAGTTCATCAATAATATCAACGGCGCCAATGCCGCTGGTATCCGTACAGGTATCTATATCTATTCATATGCTACAACGCCTGAGGCTGCAGCTGCAGAGGCCAATCAGGTTCTTGCATGGATAGCTCCTTATACAGTTACATTCCCTATCGCTATTGATATTGAGGATTCTTGCCAGAAGGGACTTAACGCTGGTCAGCTTCAGGCAATTGCTGATACATTCTGTGGCATCATCAATGCCAATGGATATGAGCCTATGGTATACGCAAGCAGAAATTGGTTCATGGGAAGAATGCCTTCAGTTTCAGCTGCCAAGTGGGTTGCTCAGTACAACTCAGCCTGCGACTATCCAGGCGACTATGCTATGTGGCAGTCAAGCAGCCACGGTTCATATGCTGGAATTCCTACAAGAGTTGACGTTAACCACCTCTATGTTGACTACTTCTCAAGGATGATCCCTGAGGGCTTCAACAGCTGGGGCGGACATGTTTATTACTACCACAACTATCGCAAACAGTATGGCTGGATCAACTTAAGCGGTCAGAGATATCACGCTGATGCCAACGGATTCATCCAGACTGGATGGTTCCAGGATGAGAGCGGTATCTACTACCTTGATCCTAATAACGGCGGTCTTGCTGCTGTAGGATTTGCTGATATTGATGGAGCTCACTACTACTTCAATGAGAACGGACAGCGTTGCACAGGACTTCTTAACCTTGGCGGAACAGTTTACTACGCAAACGCTGATGGCCAGTGCCAGAGAGGATTCGTTCAGCTTGAGGATGGCATTCGCTACTTTGATGAGCAGTATGTGATGCATACAGGACTTACTCCTATTGGTGACAAGCTTTACCTCTTTGATGCAAATGGTCTTATGCTGACAGGCATGCATGCTCTTGAGACAGGTAAGTACATGTTTGGTGCTGATGGTATTGCCCTTAGCGGATGGTACTCAAACGAGCAGGGCCAGAGATTCTACTTTGGTCAGGGCAACGCAGCAGTTGTTGGTCTTCAGACAATTGACAAGGATGTATATCTCTTTGGCGATGACGGCGTGATGTTTACCGGATGGTCAGGAGATGTGGCTTCAAGATTCTACTTCGGACCTGATGGCAAGATGCTCAAGGGCTGGAATGCAATAGATGGCCAGAACTACTACTTTGCTGAAGATGGCAAGATGGCAGTTGGATTTGCATCACTTAAGGACGGCGTTTACTACCTTGATCCTGCAGACGGACACAGAGTTGTAGGCTGGGTTGAGCAGCCAGATGGCTGGAGATTCTTTGATGGCAACACAGGCCGCATGCTTGTTGCTGTGACGGTACCTCTTGACGGAGTCAACTGCACCTTTGACAAGAACGGACTCCTTGTTGATCCTGCAGGATGGGTTCCTGGAACACCACTTCCTGCACCAGCTGAGGCTCCCGCAGAGGCAGCTCCTGCCGAGGCTCCTGCAGCTGGTTAATTCCCAGTCAATTACAGATACCGGAAAACGGAAAGGGGACGTCCTATATCCCCGATTTAATCGCTACTCCTGCTTTGTGATTTTCTAAATTTCAAAAACAGCTAAATGTCTCATTTCATGTTATTCAGAGAAATCGACATTTAGCTGTTTTTTCAATTTGAAAATCATCGCATCGTCATAAAGCGATTAAATCGGGGATATAGGACTTTCCCTTTCCGTCTTCTGGTATCTGTAAATGACTTCGCCACGCCCGAGGCCGCATAGTACTACCTGGCATCGGGTGTGGCGAGATTACCCACTTGGTCCAAAAGCGTCGCAGACAGTTCCGGTCAGACAAATCCCATATGAGCGAGCTTGGCGACGAAGAGATGATATGCCGCTTTCTGGATCAGGCAAATGGCGATTGCTCTGAATAACATGAAATGAGCCGTTTGTCTGATCCAGAAAGCGAGCAGATCACGATGCAGGAGCAGCGAGTGATATATGGGATTGTCTGACCGGAACTGTCTGCGACGCTTTTGAACCAGGCTGGGTAATCGGGAAAAAGGGTGCAATATGTGGCGGAGGATGGTAAGATAAGGAGTGGAAATACGGAAAGAAATGGAGGGATCAATATGACATTTGAAGAGGCCAAGGCAAAGCTTGAAAAGTTTGGACAGCTTCATGTACTTAAATATTACGATGAGCTTTCAGATGCTGAGAAGGCAGAGCTCATTGCACAGATAGAGGATACAGATTTTTCTGTAGTAGAGAATTGCAAGAATCTTGGAAAGAGCGCGGGAAGAGGTGAGTTTGCACCCCTTGCTGCAATGCAGGTATCTGAGATTGAAAAGAGAAGGGATGAGCTTTTTGCAATTGGTAAAAAAGCTCTTAAGGAAGGCAAGATCGCTGCCTGCCTCCTTGCTGGCGGAATGGGCACAAGACTTGGCTCGGATAATCCAAAGGGAATGTACAATATTGGTCTTACCAAGGATGTGTATATCTTCCAGAGAATAATTGAGAACCTTAAGGATACTGTTGATCAGGCAGATGGTACATATATCCGTCTCTTTATCATGACCAGTGAAAAGAACAATGACGCAACAGTTTCTTTCCTCAAGGAGCACAACTACTTTGGATACCCTGAGAACAAGATCACTTTCTTTAAACAGGACATGGCACCTGCTTCAGATTATCAGGGCAAGGTTTATATGGAGAGTAAGTCCAGAATTTCAACGTCTCCTAATGGCAATGCAGGATGGTACGCATCAATGCTTCGCGCGGGACTTCGTGACCTCATGTTAAAAGAAGGTATCGAGTGGATAGATATCTTTTCCGTAGACAATGTCCTTCAGAGAATTGCTGATCCATGCTTTGTTGGTGCAACCCTTGAAGCTGGTGTAAGCTGCGGCGCTAAGGTAGTAAGAAAGTGTGCTCCGGATGAGAAGGTTGGCGTTATGTGTCTTGAGGATGGCAAGCCTTCTATCGTTGAGTACTATGAGCTGTCTCAGGAGATGATGGATGCCAAGGATGAGAACGGTGATCCAGCGTACAACTACGGCGTAATCCTTAACTATCTTTTCAACGAAAAAGATCTTTATGAGATCTCCAAGAAATCTCTGCCACTGCATGTAGTTGAAAAGAAGATTCCTTATATTGATGAAAACGCACAGCTAATTAAGCCAGAGGCTCCTAACGGATGTAAGTTTGAGCAGCTGGTTCTCGATATGATCCATGAGCTTCCAAGCTGTCTGCCATATGAGGTAATAAGAGAGTATGAGTTTGCGCCTATCAAGAATAAAGAGGGTGTCGATTCTGTAGAAACTGCAAGAGAACTTTGCAAAAAGAACGGAATCGAACTATAAGTTAACATTTCGACAGGTAGTCGCAACAAAAGGAAATTGTAATAGATACAAATTCTCTATACAATACTGCTGTAGGTAGACAAAAACACTTATCATGTACGACATAGAAAAGAGGTAATCATGGCTATTCTTGTAACAGGTGGTGCTGGATATATTGGTTCACACACAGTAGTTGAGCTCCAGAATGCTGGAGAAGATGTGGTAGTAATGGATAACCTTGCTAACTCAAGCAAAAAGTGTCTTGAGAGAGTTGAAGCTCTTACAGGCAAGAAGGTTCCTTTTTATGAGGCTGACATAAGAGACAGAGATGCTCTTGAGAAGATCTTTTCTAATGAAAAGATTGACAGTGTCATTCATTTTGCAGGTCTTAAGGCGGTTGGCGAGTCAGTTCAGAAGCCTTGGGAATACTATGACAACAACGTTACAGGAACACTGACCCTGGTTGATGTGATGAGAAAGCATAACTGCAAGAACATTATCTTTTCATCATCAGCTACGGTTTATGGCGATCCTGCCATGATCCCTATCACTGAGGAGTGTCCAAAGGGACAGTGCACAAACCCATACGGCTGGACCAAGTCAATGCTTGAGCAGATCTTATCTGACATACAGAAGGCAGATCCAGAGTGGAATGTAGTTCTCCTTAGATACTTCAATCCTATCGGAGCTCATAAGAGCGGAACAATTGGAGAGAATCCTAACGGAATCCCTAACAACCTTATGCCTTACATCACTCAGGTTGCTGTAGGTAAGCTCCCTAAGCTCAATGTATTTGGCAATGACTACGACACCCACGACGGAACAGGTGTAAGAGATTATATCCACGTAGTTGACCTTGCTAAGGGACATGTCAAGGCACTTAAGAAGCTTGCTCCCGGAAGCGGACTTAACATCTACAACCTGGGAACAGGTGTAGGCTACAGCGTTCTTGATATTGTTAAGAACTTTGAAGAAGCCACAGGAGTTAAGATCCCATACGAGATCAAGGACAGACGTCCTGGAGATATCGCAATCTGCTATTCCAAGGCTGACAAGGCAAAAAAGGAGCTTGGCTGGGTTGCAGAAAATGGCATCAAGGAAATGTGTGCTGATTCCTGGAAATGGCAAAGTAATAATCCAAATGGTTATGAAGGCTGATATGTGATACATTATTTATGAGGTTTACCATTAGAAATGGTAAACCTCTTTTTGCGAGAACGAAGCGGAGCAATCCGTATATCATAATATGTAAATCATTTAAAATTCTGTAAAGTGGAGGTATGGAAACAACAATGTTCAGGCTCTGGGTCAAACTTATAAGCGATAATCACCTTTTAAAGGACATGGTGGTGTGTGATGAGACCACAGACACAAGAACCCATAAGGTAATGAATGCTATAGAGAAGGCCTGCTATGAAATGGACCTATCAAAACCTATCTGGCTTGACAGTGTTGTCAAAGATTTTCAACTTCACGCAAAGTGCCGTTTTACCAAGGATTCTTTTGTTGAAGATGTGTCTTTTGACTATATGGAGATACAGGTCATAGAGGAGGATTATTAATTTTTATATAAGAAAATAATCACAATTTCGACACAGATCGCTCCTATACTAAAGCCATAAACGGAAAGGAAGGTACGTTATCATGTATGAGGATAATAACAACAAAACATCAGTAGATAATGGATCAAATGCAAATCCTACATCTAATCCATATAATTATTCTGGCAGGAGTTACAATTACGGGAATGGGAACAGCTATAGCTCCAGTAACAGTACAAACCCATATTCTTACAACAATCAGGGTTACTCTTACGGACAGAATAGTTACAGCTACAATCAGAATAATCAGCCAACTTATGGAACATATCAGTATAATTCACAGGCTGGCCCGTCAGTGCCACCAGAGAGACCTAAAAAGAAAAAGCACACCTTTGCTAAGGTTGTAGCAGCGGTTTGCATCCTGGCACTTATCGTAGGCGGTGTAGGAATTACCTATAATACAGTAGTTCGCAGATCTGGCAGTTTCTTCGGCCTTGGAGGAGAGGATACTGTAGCAGAGGTTGAGCAGCAGGATGAGGAAATAACTCCAGATGAGACAGGTGCTGATCCTGTTACAGAAGACAAGGCTCAGGCAGATCCGGAAAAAGAGATCCAGACTACTACAGTTACTGGTGCTTCAATGGCAGTTGTAACTGATGTGACAGCAGTTGTTGAAGAGGTTATGCCAGCCATGGTAATGATCCACAACAACTACACAGCTTCAGCAAGCTATTTTGGATACGTTCAGCAGGAAGAGGCAACTGCTTCAGGAAGTGGAATCATTGTTGGAGAGAATGATTCAGAGCTTCTTATCGCTACTAACTACCACGTTATTGAAGGTGCTGACACCCTTGAGGTTATCTTTAATGATGATACTACAGTAGAAGCAGTAGTTAAGGGTACTGATTCGGACATGGACCTTGCAGTTATAGCAGTCATGCTTGACGATATAGATGACTCCACAAGAGAAGTGATCAAGATCGCAACTCTTGGAGACAGCACAGCACTTAAGCTTGGAGAGCCTGCAATCGCCATTGGTAATGCCCTTGGTTATGGCCAGTCAGTTACTACTGGTGTTATCTCAGCAGTAAACAGAGATGTTGAGATTTCAGAGGGTGTTACACAGACCTTTATCCAGACTGATGCAGCTATCAACCCTGGTAACTCAGGTGGTGCCCTGCTTAATCTTCAGGGAGAGGTCATTGGTATCAACTCCAACAAGATCGGTGGCGACACTATCGAAGGTATGGGATATGCAATTCCTATATCAGTAGCCCAGCCTATCATTGATAAGCTCATGAACGAGGTTACAAGAGTTAAGGTTTCAAATGAAGAGAGAGGCTACATTGGAATCTCTGGAGTAAGCGTAACAACAAGCGTATCTGAAGGATATGGAATTCCTCTTGGAGTATATGTAGCAGAAGTAACAGATGGCGGTGGCGCTCAGAATGCAGGAATTGCAAAGGGTGATGTTATCGTTGAGTTTGATGGCCAGGAGATCACATCCATGGATGATCTTCAGACAAGGCTTCAGTACTATGCTGCAGGAACTACCGTTTCTGTTAAGGTCATGAGACCAAGCGGACAGGAATATGTTGAACAGGAGTTTACAGTAACTCTTGGACATGCAGCTACAACACAGGGTGCAGACTCTAATGCCGGTGAAGAAGGCGGACAGGGACAGTACGATGGATCTCAGCAGCCAGCTATGCCAGGATCAAAGGGTGGAAATGGTCAGCAGCCAGGACAAGGTAATGACGGCGGACACTGATCATAGCAGTATATAGTTAATATTAGCCACGGTTTTCTCAGGAGAATCGTGGCTTTATTGCGCCCTAAAAGCCGTAACCCTCTTGTTTGTCATAGGGGGTTGGTGTAAAATTTTAGATAGATCTATACAAGTTTGGAGGAATAGTATGGGAATAAATAGTATTGATGCTGAGGACGATCAGTTTGCATATCGCTACGATACACAGCTTCTTATAGACAGACGTGACAAGGACCTTGATGAGGACGAGATCGCGGATTACATCACAGAGAACTTTGAAGGCAATTCACTTATTGCTGCTGGGGATGAAGACCTTGTCAAGATCCATTTTCACACCAATGAACCATGGAAAGTACTTGAGTATTGCAATAGTGTTGGCGAGATCTACGACATTGTAGTTGAAGATATGATCAGACAGTCATCAGGACTTCAGGGGTGAGACGGAGGATAATCCTATGGGATTATTTCGAAAACTTCATGCGTTCATAATAAAAGAATCTCCATTTGAAGATGAGGCAAATGGTCTTCTTTTTTTGATGAGAACGGTGCTTGTTATCTGGATGCCATTCTACTTTGTCATGGGAATCTATTCTCTTATAAGTGGACTTGGCATTAAGCCTTTTTTAGTCTTTTTTACGGGGCTTTTGGTATATGGCGGGATTTTCGCTGAGACTTATACCAGAAGATCCCAGCGATGTCTTTATTATCTATTAGTCAGTGCCACAGTCATTACAGGATTTTTGACAATTGTTTTTGGCTGGCGTGCATCTTTCCAGAATTTTGTTTATATCTGTTTTCTTATTGTGTGGTATGATCCCACCACAGGCTCCAGGAGAAAAGCTGTTTCAAGTATTTTCATGGCTGTGTCAATGTGTGTGATCTCTTATTTTACGCCATTTGGACAGACTGTTCTTACGCCGGGAACAGCACCGCATTTCATTGTGGTATATTCCAACATCATTTTGTTTTCAATTTGTCTGTCTATAGTAGCGTACTATTTCTGCAATCAGTATATCGAATCAGAACACAAGCTAAGAGAGTATAACTCAAGGCTCAAGCAGATTGCAGAGACAGATCCTTTAACGGGACTTATGAACAGGAGATCTGCAGAGCAGGAGATCAGAGTTGTTGTAAAAGAGAGTACACGGCTTAAGTACATGTTCTGCCTCGCCATTGGAGATATTGATTTCTTTAAAAATGTCAATGATACTTACGGACATGAAGCCGGCGATTTTATACTGCAGTCCCTTGCAGAGGAGTTCAAAAACTTTATGAAAGCCAGAGGCTTTGTGGCAAGATGGGGCGGAGAGGAGTTTTTGTTTGTACTTCCAAGAATGAATGGAGATGAGGCCATGGCAGTTCTTGATGAACTCAGGCATATCGTTAAGAATAAAGAGTATGTTTACAAGGAGCATACAATCAAGCTGACAATGACCTTTGGAATAGAGGAATTCAGCAAGATTTCTGGCGTTGAAAAGACAATAGAAGAGGCTGATAAGAAACTCTATCTTGGCAAACAGAATGGAAGAGACCAGGTTGTATTTTAAAAAGGAGGCACTATGGAAAACAAGATGAGACTAGTTGGAAGAGATATGTCGATCAGAATGGGCATTACCATGAGCTTATGCCTTTCACTTATTGGTACTGCCACTTCTGGCCATTTTACAATCCCAGGATTTTTAATAAGCTTTGTAGTCAGCACCATCATAAGCCTTATCATTGGATTTGTGATCCCCATGGGTAAAATAGGAAATGCCCTGCTTAATAAGTTTGGACTTATAAGAGGAACCCTTCCTGCAAGATGTCTTGAGACTTTTGTATCTGACCTTA
>CAMVJI010000029.1 GCA_947167765.1 uncultured Butyrivibrio sp.
ACCTTCCTGGTACCCTTCATTCGGTTTAGCTGATATGCTTCTTTGACTATTGTCCTAAGCACATCCTCAGATAAGAATCCACCTCTAAGATCGATCCCGAACCAGGAACCGTACATCTCAAGAAGCTCTGGTGAACACTTATCCAGATCCAGCATCTCGTACAGCTTGTCATTCTGTTCACTTATGTCGTTGTAGATACTTGAAAAGATTGACAGATATCTGTGGAAAAAGCTGTTTTCCTGGCGATAGACTTCCGGAAATGCTCCCATAAAGTTATCGCCCCTGACGCCAACTCTGATATTTCCAATGGATGCCTTGCCTGTTCCAAGCATCTCTATGGCCACAAAGAGATATCTTCCCTTAAAGTCATAGAGCAGGAAGTCATTGTTGTTGACAAACCTCTTTGCTCCAAGGTTCATGAGAAGAGAAACCTTTTTGTAGGTCTCCATCTCTTTTCCAAATAAAATATCATCAAGATGGACGCTTTCTCCCTCGCCAATCACAATATCTAGTGTATTTGATGCTATAACATAAATATAACACACTATTTCTTCCGACAAAAGGAGGTTGCATGAAAGCCTGCCCCAGTGAGAATCGTCATTTACTCCGTCTATTGGGCGAAGGAACACGAAGTGATCCCTTTTAGTCTCATCAAGCTCAAGCCTGTTGCTGTCAAAGACGTTAAAGCCTTCAATGTAGCCCTGCTTTATTCTGTTATTCTTGATGGTATACCATATGTCGTTAGCCATATTTTGGTCAGCTCCTAAATTACTTATCGGATGTTACAAGCTCAAGACTTATCTCTCCCGGATAACACAAACAGTCAAATCTTGGATAGATATCATATTCCTTCATCTGGGCCAGCTTGCCATTCTCAGAATGAAGTGACAGATCATAAACATACTCAACACAAGGCAGATCCTCAATAGCGTGGAACACATCCTCAAACATGAGCCTGTCGCCAAAGTTCTTTTCAGAATTGATGTAATCAAGCTTTGCTCGGATCCTGTCCTCAATCTGGCGCTTGCAGTCGGAGTAATGTCTTTTTACATAAACCGTACCCTTTACGCCGATTGCAGCAAAACTTGGTCTTATTACTTCAAACTCAGAGGTGATAAGGCGCCTCTCTTTAAGTCTTTCGGTGATCTTGTCTGAGTAGATCCTTGAAAGTTTCGGGAACTTCTCATCAGAATCCGGCAGAACTGCCACCCTGACCATGTTCTTGCTCTCATCCATTACCGCCTTGGCCTTCTTGATACAAAGTCCTGGGGTACTCTTTACAATATACTCATAGTCTCCTGCTGTTACAGCCCTGTATGGGGTTCTCATGTCCGTAAGGAAACGCGCTCTTACTTCTTCAAGCTTTTCTCTGTAGCATCCGCCCTGGCCTTCTGCAGGATTATAGAAACCATCCTCTACGTTTTCGTCGTCAACATTAAGTATATTGCCAGCGCCGATGTTTCCTCTTGGGCCTCCAGTTACGGCAACGCTTCCCATAAACAGGTCAGCATCAATAAAATCGCCAGGGTCTTCGATCACGATCTTGCCTTCGCCCTCCAGAAGGTGATAGTAAAGTGCTCCATCGTCCTTCTTCTCAGGTCTTACAAAGTCGTAGATAAAGCCCTCTTCATCCTTTCTTCTGGCGATCAGAAAAAATGTCTCGTGAACTATATTGTTTCCAGGAATATTGATCTCCTGGTCATCGTACCCTATGACCTTTCCAACGTTGTACCTGCGCATCACATCCTCGCCGTATATAATGACTCTGACGCAGTCTTTACATTTTATTGGCGCATATCCAAAGTCTTCCTGGCTAAAAGTAACATTGATGCCACCTTTTGTGTTCTCATAGTAGCAGTATCTTCCCTGATCATAAGCGCTGTTTACAAGCTCATATCTTCTGTAGGAAGATCCCTTCTTTTCCTTTCCAAATACAAGGTAATATACGTCCTTGCCAATGGGTGAATCTATAGAAATCTTGTCATTCTTGTTATAGGTCTGGGAAAAAGCTTT
Source organism: uncultured Butyrivibrio sp. (assembly GCA_947167765.1). GTDB lineage: Bacteria > Bacillota > Clostridia > Lachnospirales > Lachnospiraceae > Butyrivibrio. Next base: position 2,014 of record CAMVJI010000029.1, read on the forward strand.
TGTATCCCTCTGCCACACTTCAAAAAGCGGTCCATAGATGTTGGTGATCTTGGGGATAATGTCGTACTCAGCTCTTTTTAATGTAGCTCTTACGCAATAGCCTTCAACAGGTGTTTCATTACATACTGCGCATTTCTGTTCCGGAAGCGAGATCCTGACTTCTCCGCTTGCTACAAAGGCAGAAGTAAAATCCCTTGCGTTTACTTTGACAAAGCCAGTCTCTGTATAAACTTCCCACTCAACATCTGCAAAGATATGCTCTGTTCTGTCCTCAGTCTTGTTTCTGTGACTGCTCTCAACAGCCTTGATGTAGAGGATGAGCTCCCTTAGATCGTCAGGCTTTTTGTCAAACACAAGATATAATGAGTTGCCTTCCTGGGGCTCCTCTCCAAATACCCTTGCTGGAACCGATATCTCTTTGTCCAGGCAAAAAGAAATATCCCTGAATTCATCATTTTCTTTTGCAAATATTCCTATGATGCGGGATGCACCTACTAAAGTCGGTCTTGAAATCTCAAATACCAGATCTCCTAAATGAAATCTCTCTCCTGACTTAAGAGTATAGGGCCCTGGCAGCTGGTCCGATGACAAAAGGACCTTTGCGCACTTGCCCCTCTTTGGGACAAAACCAGCCATCTTAAGCAGTGCCATCTTGGCTCTGTAGCTAAGTGACACGATTTCTGCACCCTGAAGAGCCGAAAAAGCCGTCATGTTCTCCAGGATCGTTATTCCAGGGTCAGAAGGATTGTAGTTGGTCCACTCAGATGATCTTATAGGAAGCTCTCTGAGCACATCCTCCATTCTCTCCTCATAGGTTCTGCTTTGTAGTTCATCAACACTTAGCATTTTTGTCTTGTCCTTACTTGTTAGTGATTATTACCTTATGCTCTCCGTTTCTTGGAACCATAAACGGAGTAATATCTATATCCTTGGTATCAAGCTCATGCTCGCCATCTGCATCAACGTAGTGGCCGATCATGGTGATCCTCTGAATAACAGCCTTGGATCTCATTACTCCAAGCTTCATCAGTATCTGGGTTTCCTTTGGAAGGGTTCCAATATCCCATCCATCTGAGCCCCCGCTTCTTACAGGGTCCAGATAATCAGACAGTACTGACTTAACTTCGTTCTGCACTTCAAAGGCGTCGTCCATATCCATTACCATGGCCCACACATTTACTGAGATATCAACAAAGATAGGCTCAACAATGTGAAGATTGTTGGCAGATACAGTCAGTTCGCAGTTTTCCAACATCTCTTTTTGCAAAAGAGCTGCTATCCTGTGAAAAGAGAATGCACCATCCGCATAGTCTTTCATAAGAAGTACAACTGAAATGTCTGCCGGATTTTTTGAACCGTCAATGAGCTGTCCTGTCACTATGCTTGTCCTGTCAATGCTGTCCGAAAACTCTTTGCAGAATCTGATGTAGTCAGTCTCTGATATGAGTCTGTATCTTGAATGCATAATGCCTGCGCATCTGTCCAGTGCATGGTCTATGGTCTCAAGATTGGATCCGCCGTGAGCTCTTATAGGGTTAAATACGGATTCAATATATGGTGCAGCCCCGATAAAGCTTGTGATCTCGCCCTCTCCAAGGTTGCCCTTCTCTCCGTCAGTTGATCTGATCCTTGCCTTAAAGGCTACATCTGTGGTCACTCTTGGCATGTCACACTTGTATCCGTCGGAGAAATGGATCTTACCGGTCATCCTGTCGATGCGGTAGCACCTTCTGTGGGGAGCTCTGTCAAAGCTGTCCACTTCATCCCACAGCACATAAAAAGCGGATACCCTGCCAAGGAAGTCATATTCAGCTCTTGCCCTTTCAGGGAAATTCTCAAGAAGATAATCCATCTCCTCCTTGCGGGTAAAACCAACCTCATTGACCCAGACCTCAGCATCTAAAATGTTATCTCTTCCCAGTGAAACACTGGCGTTTGGAATAACATCTTCTATGTAGTAGTCACCTTCATCACTGGTCTGAACATTGGTAACAACCACTGCATTGGGGCACATCCTGACAATTTTGGGAAGGAATACATCTTTATCAGTGCCCTTTTGCATCTTAGCTCTTGAGAGCCTTAGCCAAAAGAGCTTTTTCCCCTCGATAGTCGCATCCTGCATATCTGCAGGTGGCAAAAACATAAGTGTTCCAGACCTTGTAAAGTCCTCAGTAAGATCTGTAAAGCGCATCTCTGTAAAGCCATTTGCACCTATATATTCAAGCTTGACCTTAACACCATTCTGGTTATTGTTGTCAGAGAGCTGGAAGTAAATACTTACAGGTCCCTCTGTAAGCTTTTTATCAAAGCCTATATAGATCGCATCCTCAGCATATTCGTTTCCAGATAGGACAGTAAAGGACTTATCTGAGAAAAGACATGCTGTTATATCTTCTTTCCTTGTGCCGGCTATTCTTTCAAGTCTGCCGGGAGCTGTAAAGCGGCCCTCATAGCTGTATGCGATCTTAAGATTCTCAATGGTGGGATAGGTGTGGATCGCAGGGCGTATATAGCAGTTTGCTGACTTGGTTATCCTGATCCTTAGGCACCTTCCTGAATATGGTCCTGACTCAGAGCTTTGCCAGTCCTCAGGACATATGAAGGAGAGCTTGTAGTCACCCTCTTCGCAGGCTTCAAACAGTCCGCCATACTCTGTGTCGCATTTTAGTTTCTTCCAGCCGATTCCGTTGAAATACTCGATTATGATCTCATCAACCTTGACCTGTGCAGGAGTGTCATAGGGAGTTTTCTTGGGCTTTCTCTTGATGACCAAAAGCTCAGCCTCTTCCTCCTCAGCTGTGACCCTGACCTGGTTTTCATGGTAAGTAACCTTAAAATCAAGACTTATCCTTGCTCCTGCTTTTGAAAAGCTTGGATTATGGCCAATGTAGCACTCGTTAAATACTGCAAGTTCATCAGTAAAAGGATCAAATTTGCCCGGATCCAGTTCCTGACTTCCATCTCCAACATATTCAGGAGCTTTGGAATTGCCACCTGCTGAAAGCAGGATATTCTGGACTTCAAGAGAATCGATCATCACCTTATTCTCTTCAAGGATCACTACAGAGTACTCTTTCTCACCAATGGTGGTCTTCTGGGACTCTTTGTCCTTGATCAGCATAAAAGTGAAGCCATCCTCCATGAGCTTTACACTCTTAAAGGTTTCAAATCCTTTTTTCGTGTAGTACTTAAAGGTAAGTTCACCGCTCTGAACTCTCTTTATTACTTCTTCTGCGCCTTCAAGCCTTATGTAGATAGGCTCATCAACACCGTCAAAGAGCCTCTGTTCATACATGATAAGAATGCTTCTGCCAAGGTTTTCCTTTTCACCAAAGAGTGTAAATGGCGGAACATGCCTGGAAAGTCCAAGCCCTATATCTTCCGTTTCTTCCTCTGCAAACAGTGATGATTCTTCTTCCTCAGCGTCAGTTCTTATCTCTCCTGAGATGATCTGTGGAACATCGAAGTCTCCAAAAACAGGAGACAGAGTTCCCTCCTCAGCGTCAGTCATAAAGACTGCCTCTATCTCAGAGTCTGTCACATAGATGTTTCGCTCAGTCTCATAGACAATAAGTCCTGAGTCCGTGTCAGCAGAATCTGCCGTAAGTCTGGTGCCCTTGGGAATCTGGGTCCCCATGATGGTTCCACCGTCATAGTTAAAGATGACCATACTGGCTGCTGGCTGTGCAGGGCGCAGGTTTGCGTCCAGCATGTTGACAAACTCCATGTGATAGCGCTCTGGCATCTGACTCATGAGCCTGTTGTTTTCTTCCAGCTGACGGGCAAAGATCTGGGCTATCACGCTACCTGCATCAGGGTTATCCCTGTCAAACTTCCACTCAGGTGCATAGCTCTTTCTAAGCTCTTCTATTCTGTTCTCAATATCCCCAGCACTTAAGGGCTTAAAGGCATTTGTCATCAGTCGATATCTCCCACCTCAATAATTTCGGGTTCAAAATATTCCTCTTCTTCAGAAGGTTCCGGCTCTGCATTCAGATAGAACGGGAATACCAGATTGTCTCTCTGATTGGTATCTGCAAGGGTGTAGTCGATACTGATCATTATGTACCCCTGCTGTGCCTGCATATCTGTAGTTATGTCCACTGTGCTGACTCTTGGTTCCTGACGGAGTATGCTGTCTGTAAGGTCCCTTCGCATGATGGTCAGCTCTGTAAGTGATACATCCATGAAGACGTATGAAGCTGTCTCAGTACCAAAATTCGGCCTTGTGAGTCGTTCAGTTACCTGCGTCATAAGGATAAGATATATGGACTCCTTGACACTCTGCGGGCCACTACTCATTTTAAACCTGCCTGTAGCAGGATCTATTTGCGGAGGAAAGGTAACCCCTGTTCCTAAAAAAGTCTGTTCCATGCTAATCTCCTGATCATCCAAGCTTGATTGGTGTTCCCTCAACTGATACCGGTCCGCTGCTCTTTAGTTTCAGCATTGAGTTTCCGGCTACGGTCACGTTTCCGCCTTCAACATTTATCCTGTTGTTGGCTTTTACTTCTGTGGTATCGGAAGTGTCGATCTTGAACTTCTGTGCCTCCAAAGTAACTGTTCCATTACTTCCGTTCATGATCATCTTGATGTTCTCTCCAACCTTTATGGTGAGTTTCTGCTTGGCAACTATCTCCATCTGACCGTTTTCGGTCTTCATTTCTATTTTGTTCTCACCCTCTTTATCAGAAATGAGTATCTTTTTCTTCTCATTATCAAGCTCAAGCTTGTGATTTCCTTTAGAGGTGGTAATGGTTATCTTATCGTTATCTCCATCCCCCTCAGATTTATCGATGATATCAATGGTGTTGCCATTTCTGGTGGTAATACGCTTTATCTGGTTCTTTTCATCAAAAGCTTTCTTCATAAATCCTGAATTAGCTTTTGGAACTGAACCTATGACAAAGGGTCTTTCTATATTGCCCTGTTCAAATACTACAATGACCTGATCTCCCACCTCAGGATAGAAGTACTCACCCCATTTGCTGCCGCCATAGGGAAGCGCCATTCTGGCCCATACAAGCCTGTTTTCATCGTAGTCTCTGGTGCTTATGTTGACCTGTACAAAGCCCTGTCTTTCCTGATCATAATTCTTGACCACCTCACACACCATGACTCCGCTTATTCTGTTATCGCCCATATCACTTCTTTCGTTCTGATGACGGGCTACATCGTCTACAATGTCAAAAAATGGCATATTGTCTCTCCCTGGTTGTTATTTATAAGGTGGCTGCCTTTGCCAGTATAGTGGTAGTGTATTGTCCACCTGCGTAATACTCATGGATCACATCAGTGATGTAGAAGGTGTTGGAAGCAGCATCCCCAAAGCCCACTAGGGAAATGAATCTTCCAGGAACAAACTCCGGGATACCGCAAAGTGTCATGGTCAGTTTTCCAAACCTGTAGGACATGTCCTCCATAATATAAGCTGCCCTGTTATCGGCGTCTTCCTGACTCTCTATTGCAGAGTCTATGTAAACATACTGCTGGCTTGTAACTAGTGGCTTTGCCTTGGCTCCTAAGGAAAACGTGCCACCATTTTTCTTTTTGGCTTCTATCTTGTTACCCTTTCCTATATCCATGGTTCTTACCAGGACTTGTCCTACAACTCCCGTGATATCATAACCAATATCATAAGAAATGATACTTGCATGAGGAATTATTCTTCCAAGTACAGAGGTGTTTAGTTTAGCCTTTCTAAATACCACGTTGCCGCCTATGGAAAAGAACTCGAAGTTGAATCTCTTTGCAGCCTTTACCACAAAGTCATAATCCGATTCCGCTGCCATCTCTATCCTGATGTCCGGTGCACCTGGACCTGCTCCTGCAGGTACCCCTCCCGGTGGCTTGTCAGGAGTATCAGCCACGGATATGCTGTCCACTACTCCGCTGTTTTTCAGGTTCTGATAAACCTGCGAATCAAATATCTCTTTTACAGCATCAGAATAATAGTTGGCCTTAAGTCTTTTACTGTAGCTATTCGCCATCATCACGCCTTTGATATCAAGGCATGTAAGTCTTATGGATGACTCTGACGGTGAATCACTGTTATATACAAAATCCACTCCTGCAACATAGCCTTTAAAGACCTCCGTGACCTCAGATGCATGTCCCATGAGGATTTTGACATCAGTTCCAAGAGAAATAAGGGGTTTTAGATCATGGGTTATAAAGTAGCCTAAATTTACCTCATAGACCCCAAGCAGGGAAAAAGTAGCTATGCTGGCTTTATAATCACTGGTGAGTTCTACGCTGAAATCCACCGGAACCAGACTTAGCTTTTTTATCTCTGTGGGATCATAGCCACCAAGATAAACTTTTACCTGCGGATAGTAATAGCCTTCATATTTCGTATATAGTTGTTCAAGATCAATAGATGCCATCTGTCAAGTTCCTTTATATGCTAGGCTTAAGGGAAATAAGTCCTGATTTCAATTTGTAGAAATCAGCCATGTACTCATCCTGCCAAATATCTGTATTAGCTCCAGCTACATCTGCATCGTAGAGAACCATACCAATAGAAACAAAAGCTCTGCAGGGTTCACCATTTGTATTAAACATCACATACTCTGCATTTACGCTGTTAAGTACTCCTTCATAGGACATATCTCCCCATGCAAATCTTACAAGTCGTCTCTTTTCGTTTCTTACTATGGCAGTTAGAGCTTCCACCTCCGGCTGAACTGAGTTAGAAGATTTGCCTGCTGCCTTGAGCCCTCCTCTTAACAGCCCCTTAGCAATGTTTGTCTGGGAAAGAGTAAACTTGTCTGAGAAAAAAGCATCCTGAGGATTGGACTTATCAAAAGCAATCCTGAAGTTCATATCTATACGCGTTGATGCAGCAGCCATTGTAGATCCGTTTCTGGTGCCCTTCTTCTTTTTTTCTTCATCTCCGCCCTTATGTCCATCTTTTTTTTCTTCTGCTGCCGCGAATTTCTGGGTAGGGATTTCCTCACCACCATAGCCGCTGATGTTAAGTTCACTTGGATTGAACTGACATTCCATTCTGTACTTTTTAACATTTCCATAAAGCTCAAAGGTATCATCACCGCCAAGGCCGATAGCTGAAGCAAACTTCTTGACGGCATCAAGATTAAATCCTATGTCAAGATTAAGATTCGCAAGACCACCAAATCCCACTCCTGAGCTTGGTTTTTGGGCATCTTTTTCCACCAGTTTAAGGTCAGAAAAATCTGCAATCTCAATTATTGCTTTTTGGTTAAAGCCTGCCAGGGATGCTGCTCCATTCTTAAGTGCAGAGCCAATACCTGTTTTGGCATCAGGGTTAAGTGGCATAAGTTCTACTCCATTTATAAACTAAGATTGATAAGGTTGTTGTTAGTAAGCTTATTGGTAAGAGACTGGCCTCCTGCAAGGCCTGCAAGACCTGATTTTGCTTTAAAGCACTTTTTAAAGGCATTCTCCCAGTAGGTCTCATCGTATTTAAGCTCTTTAAACTGTCTGTCCTGAGTAATCTCAAGGTGCATCTCACCTCTTATAGGATTTCCTTCCGGATTGAACATGGTAAATTTGTTGCCAACGTCTGTGATAGTGCCTCTGAATACCATGTTTGACCAGAAAAATACCACCTGCTGCGTAGCTGAAGATGAAAGCAGTGACATTATAGCGTCCATCCTTTTTCTGACACTATGGGTCAGTCCTCCGCTGGACCATGCACTAAGTCCTTTATTGACAAGTGAAGTCATATTGACATTGGCTGCCTCATTAAGTCCAAAGGCATTCATATTGTCACAATCATCAAAGATAAGATCAAAGGAGAGCTTACTCTTTCCGGAGAAATTGTAGACCTTCAACTCATCGATGCTATCCTGGCCTCTCCTGGACTGGACCTTACCATTTACAGAGTAAAGCCTCATGGTTGCCGGATTATACTGCACTTTGAATTTAACAAAATCACCGTCAACAGTTCCTATCTTGTCAGGGCTGTTTGCTCCGGGCTTTAAGGCGTCGATCTGATCTGAGACCGCATTACTTATTCCGCTTGCAATTGATGACAGGCTTAGTTTTCCTTTTGTTTTATTCATAAGGGTCTTTTGCAGCTTGTTTAAATTATTGATCTCATCTGTAAAGCTCTTGCTGCCACTAAGATCCAAAAGTGTGGTGTCATTATTACCAGACAGATCGATCAGATATACATATAAAAGTGCCTTTTCTCCAACATTCTCAGAGAACATACCCTTGGCACTACTTCCAAGGTTAGATCCAAGGCTTGATAATGCATCCATATGTCATCCTCCTTTCTCAAACGAAGGCTAATAGCCACGTCTCATCTTTTCGTTCTTCATCTGCCTCTCAAGTTTATTGATAACCTGATTGCTTATTGTAGTCATATGGCTCTTTAAGCCGTTTTCTACAAGAGTCTGTACATCTCTTGCCGTTAAATGATTGACCTCTGTCTCACCAGTCACTACAGAAGTTTTGTTAGTAACATGATTTTCTTCTATTATCTGGGTCTCAACATCTTTTTTGATATTCTTTTTGATGTTGCTCTCCATGGTGTTTAGCTGCTCTGTAATATCCTCAGCTGTCAGGGTTTCATTGAGTCTGTGAACTGTTTCAACGGGCATTCTCCTTGCCCTTTCATCCAGCTGTTTTATCTGCTCTTCTTCCCTGGCTGCCCGGATCTGTCTAAGACTTTCTATGGCGCTATCTTCCATAGCTTCAGGAGCTTGTACAACTACTGTCTCTGTCCTTGGATTCTCCACCTCGTTAATGTCATAGATGAGTTCTCCCACATCAGCTCTTCTGACAAAATTATTCACAACACTGCTGTCACCTTCGTAGTACTGTTCAAGAAGCTGATATACTTCCATGGACTGGTCAGGTATGATGTTTCGAAGTTCAGTAAGAACTTCCTTTCTTCTCTTGTCACGCCTTTGAGCTCTCTCTTCAAGCTTTTCCATGAGCTTTTGTGGTTCCGTAAGAGCAAGGACTGCATCCCTTCTGGTCTGCTTAAGTCCCTCTTCTGGTTTTTGAGGCTCCTGCCTGCCTTTAAGCTCCTCAACAACCTGCATGTATTCAATACGTCTTTGCTCATTCTGGACATTGATGGCATTTACTGTTTCTGTAAGCCTTAGGATCTCCTCCTGGCTCATCTCGCCCTCAGTCCTGGTTTCAAGAAGCTCTATCTCACTGGAAGTAAGCCTGTTGTTTTCTGTGTAGTAGTTTTCGCTTTCGATATTCTCTGTAAAATAATTCTCTGTGCTTCCGCCAACAAGCCTTAAGAAGGTCTTGTCTGATGATTTAAAGAACGTATTCTCAAACCTGTAAAATGTCTGATTGTTGGTATAGAACCTGTCAAATCCCGTATGGTAAATATTCTTCACCATATCCATAAGGACTGCTGCGGTGATCTCATTCTTAACAGATCCTCCAAGGTTCTCCTCGTTCTCTATGGTCTCCTCATAAGTATTCTCATTGAGGAACACCAGGTTCTCAGCTCCAACTCCTGCCCTTTCTCTAAGAACCGACAAAAGTATATGCTGCGCTGTATAACTCTGATCAGCAATTGAATACTCGCTTGCATCGATATTGTTGTTCTCAACTGTCCTGTTAAAATTGGAAACTATCTGGTAAATAGCTCCTGTATTTAACCTGTCCAGCACTGTATTGTAGAGGTAATTCTCTCTCTGGGTCTCAGTGGTCTTTTCTGAGGTACTTACAAGCTCCCTCTCCCTTGACTCTACCTCTTCAATAAGCTCTCTGAGCTCACCGCCTCTCTCTAAATAAAGATTTATGAGAGTATTGGTATTCTTGGTCTCTTCTGCTATCTGGTAGAAGGCCTTCATAAACCTTCTGTCATCCTTGACTCCCAGTTTATAAAGCGCATCTGTAATGAAAACCCTGTCCTGATAGGTAAGATTCACATCTGCACTTGCCACAATCCTGTTCAGCACGTTGTTCAGAATGTCCACTTTGTTCAGGTTTGTCTCATTCCTCTCACTGTACTGAAGTATACTTGTCATCCCCTCCCCTTCCTGAACATATATCTCAGGTGGAGTAGACGCTATATGCAGCAGATCCTCCTCATCAATCCTGTTCTCCATAAGACTGTAATTTCCTATAATCCTATGATAGAACGCTTCCGGATCTCTAATGTATGTACTTTTCGCTTTCACCTCTATAGGTGCCGAAATCGTTAACATTTATCATGCATCCTTAAACTAGTTATTATTTGTATATTCCTTCCACGAACAGCTTTGCTGGCTCACGAACCAATTTCCATAGCCTTGCGAATTTACGCTGCAGAGCAAAGACCAAGAGGTTTCAAGTGCCCTTGCACGCAGAAACCGATGCTCTGGGCTTTGCGGCGCGCTTAGCGCAACTGAGCAAAGATATGGAAATTGGTCCGGGAGACGGCAAAGCGTCATGGTAGGAATAATCTTTATTTTTTAAGGTTCTCCGCCATAAGTGCTCTGCGGGTCGGTGGCCAAGTGACAGGTGTCTGCAGAGGCTTATTGGTAGGTGATGGCACTGCATACTTGGGCTTTGCTCCGTCTGCCTGGATGGAGTATGGTGCACGAGCCTCGGGCTTTTCGCCGTCCTTAGGGGATGTTGCTGCAAATTGGGCCTTGCTTCCATCGGATATCTTGTATGGACCTCTTGCCTCTGGCTTTTCACTGTCCTTTGGGGACTTGCTTGCATACTTGGTTGCTGAGCCATCTCTTATCTTGTATGGATCCTTGGCCTCAGCCTTCTGACCATCCTTAGGAGATCTGGCTGCGTACTTAGGTGCACTTCCATCTGAGATCTTGTATGGTGCGCGAGCCTCTGGCTTATCGTGGCTTGTGGAAGCTTCCTGGGCGTATCTTGCAGTAGATCCGTCTTCTCCTATGGAGTAAGCAGGTCCTGCCTCTGGTCTGGCCATGGAATTTTTCGCCTCATTGGCGTACTTGGATACATTTCTATCCTTGGCTATGTTGTAAGCACCCTTGTTTACGTCTGAATTGTCTTTTCTTACTGTATGTCCCTTCTCCTGTTTGTAGATTGGAGATGCAGCATTCTTGTCAATGGAGCTTACCTGGGCTCTCTTATTCTTGCTCTTGTCTTTACTGATATTGTAGGCTCCTGCATTGAACTGTCCGGAGTCTTTTCTCTTTACGACCTTGTTGCCGTCTTTCTTGGTAACGGAATAGGTATTTCCAGCCTTGTCCGGAGCGGCCTGTGCTGCCCATGCAACCTTGGTATCCTTGGCTCCTGTCCACTCAGGCTTATTATTCTCAGCGTGATCAATTCTCTTTACATTGCCCTTTGCATCCTTGTCATAGATCTTTTCACCGGTGTTCATATCCACAGGGCTCTGCTGCGCATACTTGGTCTTGCTGCCATCATCCGCAAAGCTGTACGCAGGTCTGTTAAAGTCTGATGAATCCTTTCTGACAAGTGTCTGCTTACCATCAACTGTTCCCTGTTCGTAAGTCTCTCCAAGTTCATCGGGCCCAGCTTTTTTAGGACGCTTACTGTTTTTAGGATCTCCATCCCATGCAGCACTTCGAAAAGGATATGCTGCATCGTCCTTCATCCTCATCTGGGTCACATTGTTTTCATTGACCCATTCATACCAGTAAGTACCTGAATCTTCCTTGTCATTAGGGCTTGTGGCCGCATACTTGGTTAAGGCGCCAGGTCCGCTTGTCTTGTAGAGACTTGGATCCTTTTTAGGATTCCATTCTTCAGCCTCGGAACTTGCCTGGAACGGATTGGTGAGCACAACGAGTTCTCTGTAGGCAATGGTTGTTGTCTCTGTCAAGAGACCGGACTTTTCAGCATCCAGCCCTCCATACTCTTTACTCATTACAGTACATCCGGTAAAAGTATAAACTCTTGCAGGCCACTCAGGTGCAGACTGAGTGAGACCTGACCTGGCTTTATGCCTGTATACATAAAGGACAAGAGGCAATACAAGTTCTGTTCCATTGGCCAGAGGGTCCAGAAACCTCTCTGTTCCCACGTATCTCTCAATCTGAAAGGTAAAGGGTTTTGAAATAGGCTTACGCTTTAAATGAACGTAGTCATTAAGACCACCTTCTCTGATATACTCAAATTCATTTTCCTTGGTAAAAGCTCTTACAGATTTTATGGGCAGAAAATACACACCTTCAACCTCAAGTACGAAGTTAAAAGCTGTTATGGGATTATTGATGGCATCAAAATCCGTATTACCAAGGACCGAAGCCTCTAAAGCACTACCGCTAAAAGCGCCGTCTTCTGTGGTCTTTATGCTGGTTTTACCATCTTCAACTGATATGTAGCTTCTTGGCATGTGTTTTCCTCATTACCTGGTTGGTTTCAGGTCAAAAATACTCTTTTCTTTTTCCTTCTTAGAGGGATTAAGGCTCTTATTGATACTGCTGATCTCGCTGCACCACCTGCGCCTCTCAGCGTGGGGAAGCCCCATTACCTGGTCCTCACCCCAGTGGAAGTAATAGGAGATAAAAGACATTTCCCTGTAGAGATCATCTTTTGGGTACAGCCTTAGCCCTCCTGTGTAAAATTTAGAGGCACCTCAAAGGTCTTGCCACAATCAGGACATACGCAGGTCATTGTTGGGGGCTCAACGTCGTTGATCCTCTGATACATGTCCTGCAGATACGCCAAATCGGCAGTAAAGAGCTTTTCTATTGTGGTGGCTGTTACTGCATCCAGCCCTTCAAGCTCTGTCACTACCTTACTAAGGATCACTATTGTGAGATATGAGGGATTGGCAAGTACTCTTGGGTCCCTTGTTGCTGATATCTCATCACCGGCTGTAGCCAGTCTCATTTTTCCCCGCTTATGCACCTCCCCAGATGCATCAATATATCCTTTGGGAAGCGAAAATTCGTAAATAGTCTCCATACTTTCCTCCTTGAACCTTTATACGATTTATTTGCTTTATAGGGCACAGGACTTTTTGTCCTGCGCCCGAAAAGCAAACACTTCTACTTTTAGTTAGGAATTACAAGCTCTTCGTATGCAATCTCAACTGTCTCGATCGCTACATCAGAATTCTTAGCATCAAGATCAGGAGCCTGATACTTAGTAACCCAAGCATTGGTAAGTGTCCACTGTCTTGCACCAACGTTAGCTGTAAGAGCTGCTGTAGGTGCACCTGAGTTGATATCAACCAGTTCGATGGTCACATTTGAACGAGGAATCTGTCCACGCATCTCGCTGACACACTCCATGCACCATGTCTTGAATGCACTGTCAACGATGTAGCCCATCTTAAGTGTAACATTTCCATGCTTTACGAGTCCTGGGATCTTAACAGGTGCAAGTGAACCTGAATTACCCTGACGGAACTCTATAACATCAACTGTTGCCTCGATTCCTGTTACCTCAGAAAAAGCTGCAACTCCCGAAACCTGATCAACGGTTACGAGGAAGTTCATTTTGGTTAATGGATAGGCAGAACCTTTACCATTATCATATGCTCCAGTAGCCATATTCTATGACTCCTTTCTATTTTTTATTCTTCTCCGCCTTCGCCGCCTGCTTCAGATGTATGCTGTGTTACTCTGAAGATTACAAACTCTGCAGGACGAGATGGAGCTATACCAATGTTGCAGATAAGTCTTCCGTTCATGATGTCGTCTCTTGTCATTGTGGAAGGTCCAATCTCTACGAAGTAGCTGTCAGCAGCTGAATCGCCTGCCAGCATTCCGTTTCTCCAAAGTCCATCGAGGAAGTTGGAGATTGTGAGATTAACTCTCTGCCAGAGGGTAGGATCATTAGGCTCAAATACAACCCAGTTGGTATTAGCCTTGATGCTCTCCTCAACGAAGATAAAGAGTCTTCGAACGTTAACATACTTAAATGCACTGTTGCTGGAAGCTGTTCTTGCGCCCCAGATACGGATTCCCTGTCCAGGAAGTGCTCTGATAAGGTTGATTCCCTCTGGATTAAGGATATCCTGCTCATCCTTGGTATAGTTAACTGAAAGGCCAGTACAGAATACAACCTCGTTAGCTGGTGCCTTATGAACACCGCGGTCGATATCTGTTCTTGAATAAACGCCCATTACTGCACCTGAAGGTGGAATGTAATCAGACTTGTTGGAGGATCTGTCAAATACCTGGATCCATGGATGATACATTGCACAGTATGTGGAATCTACCATCTGTCTGTAGCCAATAAGATCTGCTGTCTTGTACATCTCTTTTGGCATATCCAGAACTGCAAAGCGGCTACGAAGTCTCTCGCAGTGTCCAACAAGAGCTACTACAACCTCTGGCATTGTGATACCAGGAATAGCCAGCATGCTGACTGTATTGTTCTCTACAAATGCCTGAAGTCCTGTTCTCTTGCCAGGACCGTTGTCCTCACCAATGTAAGTTGAAGGGTCGATCTTGGATACAGAACCGTCTGTACCGCCCTCAAGGAAGAATACTCCGTCTGTAACGTCATCACCAAGGATGTCTGCTACAGGGTTTCCAGGAGTCTTCTGATTAGATACCTCAACCTTGATGATATCTGAACCAGCAAGTCTTGATCCTATGTACTTAGGTGACTGTGTGTTAACAGAGAGCTCTGAGTAGTTCTCAACATCGTCGCCGTAGCGAACTGTCATGTCGATGCTTACCAGGTACAAAAGAGACTTTGGAATGATATCAGCATCTACAGCTGCATCTGGGATATCATCCTCGAAAGTAACTTCTCTGTCGAATATTGTTTTAATTCTGGTAAAGGTTCCTTCAAACTCTACAAGATCGCCTTCTCTGAAGCCCTCAAGAGTCTTAGCCTTAAATCCAGCATCTGTCTTTTCAACAAGCTGGAGTTTACGCTTTTTGTTGGTTGAGAGCATAACCTGGATCTTGTTGCCCCATGTTCCTGGGCTGGTTGCTGTTACGTTTAAGATACCTTTTTTGGCTGAAGCAGGCTTTGCATCTCTTGGAGCAACACGCATTACATAACATCTTGTTCCGCCATTATCAAAGAACTGCTCTACGCTGTTTGCAAGGAATCTGTACTCGCCGTAGCCAAACTCGGAAAGGAATCCGCCAAACTGCTGTTTGAAGCTCCTCATGCTGGTTACGAGAAGTGGGGCACCCTCTAAAGGTCCTTTTTCTGCCAGTCCGATAAAGCCCGCTGTACTTGTACCTACGCCTTCGATACTCCGTGGAGAGTTATCATATTCTTCAACGTATACGCCTGGTGATAAATACTCTGCCATATACTTTACCTCTTTTCTTTTGTTTTACTGTGCTGTTGCCTTGACCTGTCCTGGATTGGTGATTGAAATCTGACCTGCATAAGCACATACCAGCTTAGCGTCATTGGTAAGGCACGGTTTCCCGCCAATCAGTACCTTGGGTTTAGTTGGGATCCATGTACCTGCCGGAGCTGGTATACAGGGCTGGGGAGTCAATACTCCAAGAGCCGCTGCTGTAGCTGCTGCAACCTGTGGGTTAGCAAGTGATGTGCACATCCCAAAGGGTCCTACACATGCCATGGGCTGACTGTCCTGAATGGTTGCACAAGGTTTTCCGCTGGCTAACACCTTCTGGTTACTGGTAACCTTTATAGGTCCAGGAGCCGTTCCCATGGTGCACATTGCCGTGCCTGTTGCTACTACCAGATTACTCATCTTGTTCCTCTCCTTTCTGGTCTACAGGCTCTACCTTTATTGCATCCTTTAAAAGATCTATTTCACCTTTTTCCAGATGAAAGTCTACTTTTCTGAAGTACTCCTTACCTCCAACTCCAAAACGAACAATATGTGGAAGTGAGTTTGCGTCATCTCTGACCTTCAGTGAGAACTTGCCATCCGGACCTGCTCTGCCATAAATGATACGGAAGATCTTATCATTTAGCTTGTGCTCCTTTTGGAAAGGATCTCTTAGGATGATCTTAAGTGGTGCATCCTGCTCTTTTACAGTAAAGACATCGTAGCGCTCTGATGCTTCATCAGTAAGCGCGTAGCTTAGCTGATCGAGCCTGCATCCACCTCCTGTGCGCACAGGTAAAAGGTTCATGGTATAAACACCTTTTTTCTCCTGCATGCTGTGATAAAGACCTATCGGGCGCTCGAGATTGATTGCCTCGATATATTCCAGTTTTGAAAGGGTTCCGAATATTTCAAGTACTGATCCTCCAAGCCTGTTCTTCTCTGACGGCATCAGGAAGACATCAAGCGTAGGAAGCCTTGGATCCAGCTGTTCATAGCACACCGTGACGTCTTTTGGATCGTACCCGTAAACCTCTATTCGCATGGGAAAGTCTTCCCTGCCTTCGTTTACAATGATGTACAGCCCTTCTCCTTTTCGCATGACAGGTATCATCCTGCCATCTCTAAGGAACCTGACATCCGGTTCAGTAACTCCCCGACCTGTAGTAGTATCCATGAGAGCTACCGCTAGTGATAACTTTGCTGAAATCACTGTTGTCACTTAGAATTTTTACCCCCTTTCTTCGCCGGTTACTCCAATTTCAAAGCTCGCATCGCTTACGCGAGGAGTATTGATAAACTCGCCGCTTGAAAGGTAAACGGGGGCCGCCCTATAGAATAATGAGATCTGATAGGGTTTGTTGACCATCCTCCACACCCGTTCCTTTTCCTCCAGACTTATCTTCGCCTGAGACAGTACAATAGGAGGTTCCGGCACATCGAGCCAGTTTTGGAGCTCATTGGGGTAGATAGAATTGTTGTCGTTAACTATCTGCGCTATTTTCCCAATGATTTTTTGCATATCCGGATCTTTAAGGCCCATCTGACCTGATCCGTTGATGAAGACCATATAATAAAGAGAATATGGTCGTGGAGGTTTCGTGATCTGTGTTCTTCCCTTCTGGATATACCTTGGGGTCGAAACTTCTGCCTCTTCTCTTATGTCATAGAGATAAACTCCAACAAGGTAGTCAACGTCCTGTGAAGTTGGGGACGAGATCTCTATGTTGTTGGGAGAAGGTATTGGCTCGGGACACATCTTTTCCCTGAGCGTCTTAACTATAAACTGACTTACGTCTGCAATAATGGGATAATCAGCCATTTTAGGTTAAGTCCTTTCATCAGTTTTCTTTAAAGAACTCTTCTAGTCTCTCTGTGTAATCCTTAACAGCAGCCTGCTTGGGAGCTGTAAGACAGATAGCGTACTTGGTCTTGTTGCAATACTCCGCTTCACAATTAAAGTAATTCTGGGTGTCATCCTCATCAAGGAATACCACTCCCTGGTATGCAACCTTCTCAGTAAGGGGCTCTCCATCAGATGATGTATCCTGTTTATACATCTCATCTGAACCTCTCTTAAATATATATACGATTGACCCCTTGGTCATGGTAGCAATTGCTTTGGAATCATCGTAAAAATATCTAAAATCTGTGCAGTTGGAGAGGGTCTCCATGCTGATATACTCTGTTGATGCGTTATCTGTGTACTGGCTGTAAGTAAATCTGTTATTTTTATCTACGAGCTTACCTACAATGATCTGAGTCAGTGAATCTGCCGGAGTAATACCTGATCTTGAAAGTCTTGAGCAGGTAGCTCCTGCTACTGCAAGCTCGTCCTCATCCATTTCGTCAAGGCTCTTTCCAAAAAGAGCTTCAAGCTGAGCAAGGAGTGCGTCTGAATCAACGCCATTTCCATTTCCTTTGTTCTTGGCATCGCTTATACCTGCAAGGGTATCAGCTCCTGCTCCGGAAGCCTCAGCCTTATCAGCAAGGGCATC
>CAMVJI010000030.1 GCA_947167765.1 uncultured Butyrivibrio sp.
GTCATCAATATCAAACTTAAGTACTTTTTCAGGTGAAAGGTAGTACAAAAAATATTTCTTTTCAAGGTAGATGGGATTTGAAATATACATCCCTTTGTCCCTGAAGTTTATAAGGGTGATAAACTTATCAAAGGGCAGTGACATTGTCTTTTTATAAGATGAAACAGTGATACTTTCGTCATCAAGAACCTTTGATGCGTCTTCATAAACCTTTGAAGCAGTTTTAATGTCGCTAAAGCTTCCAAGGGCGATGTGCTTGCCACAATATGTGATAGATGCACGAAAAGATGGCGTTCCATCCTTTAAAGTTGTGGAATATACCCCAACATATTTTTTTTTGCTCATTTTTCCCCCAAATGAACTGGTATTATGGTATACTTTATCAAAATTTACTTTTATACATTAACGTGTATAAGAGTATTTTATATGAAATAACTTATCAGTGTCAAAACGGAGGAGAGAAAATGTCTAAGGAAGTTTTGTATTCAAGTACAAGAGGAGATAAGGGCTGCATCAAGGCGTCCCAGGCAATTTTAAGGGGTCTTGCGCCAGATGGAGGTCTTTATGTTCCTGATCATATTCCTCACTTGGAAAAGACACTTGGAGAAATATCAGGTCTTTCATATCAGGAGACAGCTTATGAAGTAATGAAGCTGCTGCTTACTGACTACACTGAGGAAGAGCTTAAGTATTGCATTTCACACGCTTATGACTCCAAGTTTGATACAGAGGAGATTGCGCCTTTATCTGAGGCTGGCGGAGCATATTTCCTTGAACTGTATCACGGAGCAACAATCGCATTTAAGGATATGGCACTGTCAATTCTTCCTTATCTTATGACTACAGCAGCCAAAAAGAATTCCATCCAGAATGAAATAGTTATTCTTACAGCTACAAGCGGAGATACAGGTAAGGCTGCTCTTGCAGGCTTTGCTGAGGTTCCTGGCACCAGGATCATTGTCTTTTATCCAAAGCACGGTGTAAGCCCAATCCAGGAACAGCAGATGGTTACTCAGAAGGGACAGAACACCTGTGTTATCGGCATTGAAGGAAACTTTGACGATGCTCAGACTGGTGTTAAAAAGATATTTACTGATCCTGAGCTTGCAAAGTACATGGATTCCAAGGGATTCCAGTTCTCATCTGCAAACTCCATCAATATCGGAAGGCTTGTTCCACAGATTGTTTACTACGTATACTCCTATGGCAAACTCCTTAAAGAGGGCAGAATTGCTGAGGGCGATCCAATAAATGTAGTTGTTCCAACTGGTAACTTTGGAAATATCCTTGCTGCATACTACGCTGGCAAGATGGGAGTGCCTATCAGGAAGTTCATCTGTGCATCTAACTCCAACAAGGTGCTTTTTGACTTCTTTAAGACAGGTGAGTATGACAGGAATCGTGAGTTTGTCCTTACAAGTTCACCTTCTATGGATATCCTTATTTCATCTAACCTTGAGAGACTTATTTACCACATTGCAGGTAACAGCGCTGAGGCAGATGCCAAGTACATGAAGGAGCTTTCTACTGATGGTAAGTATGAGATAACTCCTGCTATGAAAGAAGAGCTTAAGGACTTCTACGGCGGATTTGCTACTGAAGATGAGACTTTTAAGACTATTGCAGACCTGTTTGACAATGCTTCTTATCTTATTGATACTCACACTGCTGTTGCGGCTGCAGTTTATGACAAGTACAAGAAAGAGACTGGGGACAAGACCGCTACAGTCATTGCATCTACTGCAAGCCCATACAAGTTTACAAGAAGTGTCATGAATGCACTTGGAAAGGGAGATGACAGCAAGGACGATTTTGCACTTGCTGATGAGCTCTCGTCACTTTCTGGAGTTGCTATTCCAGAAGCTGTAACTTCTATCAGAAATGCTGAAATAAGGCATAAGACAGTAGTTGAAAAAACAGAGATGGAAAGTGCAGTTAAGTCTTTCCTTGGCATCTGATATGATGCTAAAATAGACGTGGACTGACTTTGCAAAAACAAATAATGGGAGGTGCGTATGGATCTAGGCAAGGGGTATTATTCAGAAAACACACCTGAGATTATTGAGCTTTCCGAGCTTTCCAGGGAAGCTGATCTTATTGAGAACGAACTGTTTGTTAAATACGACGTTAAAAGGGGTCTGCGTGACCTGAATGGTAAGGGTGTTCTTACCGGACTTACAAGAATCTCAGAGATTATTGCAAAAAAGATAGTGGACGGGAAGGAAGTTCCCGCAGACGGTGAAATCTATTTTAGAGGATATGATGTACATAAGCTGGTAGAATCAGCTGTGGCAGAAAACAGATTTGCTTTTGAGGAATGCACTTATCTTTTACTTTTTGATAAGCTTCCTTCCGGAAAAGAGCTATTTGAATTTGAGAAGCTTCTTGGAATATATAAGAGACTTCCAACAAGCTTTGTGAGAGATGTCATCATGAAGGCCCCAAGCCGCGATATGATGAATACTCTGGCAAGAAGTGTACTTACTCTTTATTCTTATGATGACCTGGCTGATGACGTGTCTCTGGCTAATGTGCTAAGACAGTCACTTCAGCTTATCAGTATGTTCCCGCTTCTTGCTATCTACGGATATCATGCATACAATCACTACCACGAGGGAAATTCTCTGATAATCCATCCGCCAAAGGAGGAACTCTCTACAGCAGAGACAATTCTGTATCTCCTTAGGCCTGATAGTAAGTACACAGAGCTTGAAGCCAAGCTCCTTGATATTTGCCTTGTGCTTCATATGGAGCATGGCGGCGGTAACAATTCATCCTTCACGACCCATGTTGTGAGCTCTTCTCTTACAGATACCTATTCTGTAATCGCTGCAGCTATTGGCTCTTTAAAGGGACCAAGGCACGGCGGAGCCAACATTAAGGTTGTGCATATGTTTGATGACATTGAGGCTAACGTCAAGAACTGGAAGGACAAGGATGAGGTAAGAGCATACCTTGACAAGATCCTTAACAAAGAGGCTTTCGACAGATCAGGACTTATCTATGGTATTGGACATGCCATCTACTCCAAGTCTGATCCACGTGCAATGATCCTTAAAGGATTTGTTGAAAAGCTTGCTGCTGAAAAGGGTAAAGAGGACGAGCTTGCACTGTACGAGATGGTAGAAAGATTAGCACCTGAGATTATCAGCGGAGAACGTACCATGTACAAGGGTGTATCTGCCAACGTGGACTTCTACTCAGGCTTCGTATACAGAATGCTGGATCTTCCGGAGGAGCTGTATCCTACAATATTTGCCATTGCAAGGATAGTAGGCTGGTCAGCTCACAGAATGGAAGAGCTAGCCAACAACGGTAAGATCATACGTCCTGCATACATGGCAATAGAGCCACGAAAAGACTATGTTCCTATGAACGAGAGAAAATAAATAAAAAATCCCTTGTGACAAATCTGTTACAAGGGATTTTTATTATCTGTGATAATTTTACAAGTAAATTACAGGTTATACTTTGCTGCAATGAGAGGAGCAACCTTAGATGAACCGATACGGCTGCAGCCTGCCTCTGCGTAAGCAAGAGCATCCTCGATGGTACGGATTCCGCCAGCAGCTTTGATCTTTACATCTGGGCCTATGTGCTTTTTGAAGAGCTCAATATCTGCAAGAGTAGCACCTGCACTGCCAAAACCAGTTGAAGTCTTGATGTAGTCAGCCTTTACCTCAGTGATGATCTTGCACAGCTCGATCTTTTCCTCGTCTGTAAGGTAGCATGTCTCGATGATGACCTTAAGGAGCTTGTCGCCGCAAGCTTTCTTGATCTCTGTAAGCTCTTTTCTTACTTCGTCATATCTGTGGTTCTTAACGTCAGAGATGTTAACTACTGTGTCAATCTCTGATGCGCCGTCAGCAATCGAATCCTGCGCTTCAACAACCTTGGAATGAGTGCTGTTGTAGCCAAGAGGGAAACCGATCACGGTGCAAAGCTTTAAGCTATCGCCATACTTGTCATGTACTCTCTTTAAATATGTCTGTGGGATGCAAACAGTAGCTGTGCCGTATTTTACAGCTTCGTCGCAAAGGGAAACGATTCCCTCCCATGTTGCGTCTGCAGTAAGAAGTGTGTGATCAATAAGACCAAGTATCTCTTTTTCTTCCATGTCAATTCTCCTTAAAAATATACAATAAATAGTGCTCCATAATTATATCACAGCCCCAGGAAATATGTGGTACAATTCTTTCTGGCAAATATTTTTTGGTAAAGGAGAAATGATAACCAAAATGGAAAATACAGTAATAAAAGAGAGAATTAAAAGACTACGGGAAGAGATGGCAAAAAATGGTATCGACTACTACATGATGCCAACCTCTGACTTTCACAATTCTGAGTACTCAGCTGATTTTTTCAAGGTAAGAGAATACTTCTGCGGATTTGATGGATCAAACGGAACTCTCCTTATAGGCAGGGATGATGCCAAAATGTGGACTGACGGCAGATACTTTATCCAGGCTGAGAACCAGATGAAGGGCACTGGAGTAGAGCTCATGAAGATGCTTGAAGCTGGCGTTCCAACCATCTCAGAGTATCTTCTTTCCACTATGGAAAAGGGGCAGGTTCTTGGTTTTGATGGAAGGGTTATTTCTACTAGCATTGGAGAGGACCTAGAAAAGAAACTTGGCACTAAGGAAGTTACGCTTAAGATCGACAAAGATCTTGCTGAAACAGTATGGACAGACAGACCACAACTTCCATGTCACGATATGTACGTGCTTTCAGATGACCTCTGCGGAAAGAGCTTTAAGGACAAGCTTTCTGAGGTGAGAAAAAAGATGCAGGAGTATGGAACAAAGACCTATCTTTTAAGTAAGCTCGACGATATCATGTGGCTTACAAACCTTAGAGGAAATGACGTCGAGTGCAATCCTGTAGCACTTTCCTATGCAATTATCACCATGGACAGCTTTATATTATTTGTCCAGGAAAAAGAGATAACAAAAGATGTTCGCACTTACTGCGACAAAGTGGGTATCACACTTAAAGAGTACGGAGATGTCCTTTCCCATGTAAAAGAAATGAAGGCAGAGGGTAATATTCTTTTTGACAAGAGAAACACTAACTTCCTTACCTTCAAGGTCCTTCTTGATAAGGTAAAAGAAGAGGATCTGCGCCTTATAAATGCCAAGGATCCAACAGAGGATCTTAAGGCGGCTAAAAATGATGTGGAGCTTAAAAATATCAGAGAGGTTTATCTTAGAGACAGCGCCAAGCTCACGGAGTTTATCTATTGGGTTAAGAATACAGTTGGAAAAGAACCTGTTACTGAATATACTGCAGCTATGAAGCTTGATGCTATGAGGGCTGAGCTTCCTGGCTTTATAGAGCTTAGTTTCCCTACCATCAGTGCCTACAACGCTAATGCTGCCATGGCTCATTATGAAGCTTCCAAGGACAACGCAGCTGAGGTTAAGAAACAGGGGCTTTTACTTGTTGATTCAGGCGGAACATACATGGGCGGAACAACAGATGTAACAAGAACTATAGTTGTGGGTGATCTTTCTGATGAGATCAAAAAGCATTATACACTGACAGTATGTGGAATGCTTCGGCTTGCCAATGCAAGCTTCCTTGAGGGCTGCACAGGCAAGAATGTTGATATTCTTGCAAGAGGACCACTTTGGAATGCCGGCATTGACTACAAGCATGGAACAGGCCATGGAATCGGATATATATTAAATGTCCATGAGGGACCACAGAACATCAGATGGCGCTTTACACCGGGACAGAACGAAGCACCTCTTGTTCCTGGAATGATCGTATCTGATGAGCCTGGCGTATACATTGAAGGAAGCCATGGCATTAGGATTGAGAACATCCTTGAGGTTGTAGGCGGGACTGAAAATGAGTATGGTAAGTTCCTTCACTTTGCTCATCTTACTTATGCTCCAATAGATCTTGAGGCTATCGATACAAAGTATATGGATAGCAGCGATATAAGAGCCCTTAATGACTACCACAGGATGGTTTTTGAAAAGGTTAGTCCCCTTATTAAAGATGAGGCAGTTCTTAGTTGGTTAAAAGAAGCCACAAGAGAGATTAACTAAAAGTAAAAAGAATCTTAAAATATGCCAGAATGCTTGAAAATATGCACTCTTTGGATATAATAATAGTAGAACTACAAGATAGTTCTCCTGGGATGACCGACACCTCCTGTGTAATTTGAACCTACATTACTTTAAACGGGATTCCTACATTACCTACCTGAATGTCACGCCTTCGGCCCTGCGTATACGCAGACCAGCTACGGGAGAGGAAGACAGGATTTTAGGTTGCGGTGACCCACCTGGCGATAGCTAGGAGTCAAATAACAGGAAACGGCATTTTGGGATTATTTAGGAAATAAAAGCAGTCATCAATGGTGGCTGCTTTTTCCGTATGAGGAGAATGTATGACTATCAAGCAGCAGCTACTGGCCCTTGCTAAGGATTTCGCCTTTAGAATGCAAAAAAAGAATATTGCTGCCTATGCTGGAAGCTGCGCGTACTTTCTTATGATATCCATAGTGCCACTTCTCATTTTTATTTCATCTCTTTTGCCCTACACAGCACTTACTGCTTCGGATCTTTCAAGGGCTCTCACAGAGATAACTCCTGATTTTGCCGATGATATTACACTAAGGCTTATTAGCGAGGCCTACGAACAGTCAGTTGCAGTATTTTCCATATCAGCTCTTGCAACGATCTGGTCTGGAGCGCTTGGCATGATGTCCATAATCAGAGGCCTTAACATAATTTATGACGTAGAAGAGAGAAGAAATTACTTTTATCTTCGTGCCATAGCAGCTCTTTACACAATTGCCATGATCGTTATCGTAATGGTAATGCTTCTTTTTATGGTATTTGAAAGAATTGTGAAGTCCATAGCAATAAGTCATTTTCCGGGGATCATGTTCCTTATTTCCCTGTCATCATATTTTAAGTTTATTGTGGTTATCTTAGTGGCAACATTTTTATTTGCCATGATCTATACCTTTGTTCCCAGTGCTAAGATGACTTTTGTATATCAGATACCAGGAGCAGTTTTTTCAGCTGTTGTGTGGTATATCTTTTCCTGGCTGTTTTCACTTTATGTGGATCTGTCTGGATATTTCTCAGTTTATGGTAGTATCGCCACCTTGATGATCATGATGATCTGGCTGTACTTTTGTATCTACATCTTCATGATAGGGGCTTTTATTAACAGGTTTTTTCACCCGGCTGTTAAGGTCTTATATGACGACCATCATCAGAGCAAGGTGAGAGAAAGAGTTAAGAAAAAAAGTCAGAGACAGCTACGAAAACCTAGAAAATACAATGAGTTTGGATAAGGGGGAAAGAAATGAAGTTCAACAAAAAAATCTTTAAACAGAAATGGGTTTCATACACGATTGCAACCTGTTCAGCGGTTGTGCTGTATCTTTTGCTATCCAATCAGGGATTTTTACTTGGTGCATTATCTGCCATCTTTAAGATAATAAAGCCAGTAATATCCGGAATCATAGTGGCCTATATTTTTAATCCGTTGGCAAATCTATTTGACAGGAAGGTCTTTTACAAGCTTACAAATAAAAAGACCAGTTGGAAGCTATCTGTGGCATTTGCCCTTATCGTGCTGGCACTTGGAGTAACGCTTCTTTGTTTTGCGCTGATCCCTCAGCTGGCAGACAGTGTATCTACTCTGATCGGTAATATGGGTATGTACGTTGAAACACTTCAGGATCTGCTTAAGAGCTTTGAAAGCGGCAGTACTGGCAAACTCTTCGGGCTTGATCTTTCAGGGATCGCAACTTTTGGTGATGAGCTCCTTGATAACATTGCCAACTATTTTAAAGACAATATGGACTCCGTGGTCATGACAAGTTCCTCAATTGGAAAGGGAGTTCTTGACGCAGTAATAGCCTTTATCCTTGCCATCTATTTCCTTTTGGACAAGCATAGAATAACAGCTGGTGTTAATAGATTCATATCCCTTCTGATGAAGGACGAACGTTACAACAAATGGGCGGACTTTCTTAACAGATGCAATAAGATCCTTATCAGATACATCGGCGTTGATGTTGTGGATGGAATAATAGTTGGCGTTGTTAATTTCCTGTTTATGATCATTATGAGAATGCCATATGCAGCCCTTATTTCTGTTATTGTGGGTATCACCAATCTGGCACCTACCTTTGGACCTATTGTGGGAGCAGTGATAGGAGCCTTCATCCTTGTTTTGGTAAATCCCTGGTATGCATTGTGGTTCCTTATATTTACTATTATCCTTCAGACCATTGACGGATATATCTTAAAGCCAAGGCTCTTTGGAGGAAGCCTTGGAGTTTCAGCACTAATGGTCCTTATATCTATTATCATCGGTGGAAGGCTCTTTGGTGTGATAGGCATTTTGTTCGCGATTCCTTTTGCTGCCATTATTGATTTTGTCTGGAAGGATTATGTTATAAAAAAACTTGAGGAAAGAAAAGCTAAGAGGTACAATATATAGTATGAGAAGGGGGTAGCATTATGGATATTATGAGTTATGTTGATAGTGCGATAGAATTTTCAAAGGACAAGATCGACAAGGTTCTTGCTTTCTGGAATGATCTGGAGGATGACAGAAAAAAGCTCCTTATTGGATGCATTGCAGCCACCTGTCTGGTAATCGTAGTAGCAGGTATTGCATATGGAATCGGAAAGGCTCATGGAGAGAGACTTGCCTTTGAGGAAGAAGATTTTTAAGACTTAAATTGTTGTTATGAGAGCTTCTTTTTACAGAGGCTCTCATATTTTTTTGGAGTAAGGTATGAAAAAAGCTATTCGGGTAATAACGGTCTTCTTTATCATGGCAATTCTTGTGGTGGGGACTGTAGTGGGGTTCCTTACAGTAGATGAGTATAATCCAAAAGACATTGAGACCCTTGAGATTAGCGGAGATGCCAAAAACAGGATAAAGACTGGGGAGAGCGTTACACTTCTTTCCTGGAATCTGGGATATGGAGCTCTTGGAGACAATGCAGACTTTTTTATGGACGGCGGAAGGATGGTCTATACCGCCGACAAAGAGAGAGTTCTAAGTAATCTTGAGGGTGATATTGAGGAGTTTAATAAAATATCACCTGACATTATTTGCACCCAGGAAACTGACAGGAATTCCGACAGGTCTTACTTTATAGATGAAATGGAATATTTCATGTCTAACTCAGGTCTTAGTGCTCTTCATGGGGAAAATGTTTTTGCTCCAAACCTTAAGGTGGCTTTTATACCGCTGCCGATTCCACCTATTGGCAAGGTTTATAGTGGCCTTTCACTGTTTAGCAGATATGATATAACTTCTGCCCAGAGGCTAAAGCTTCCGTGCCCGTTCAAGTGGCCACTTAGAACATTCAATCTGAAAAGATGTCTGGAAATAGCAAGATTTCCTGTTGAAGGCTCTGATAAAGAGCTTGTTATAATAAACCTTCATCTTGAGGCCTATGACTCTGGAGAAGGAAAAGTGGCTCAGGCAAAGATGTTAAAAGAGGTCCTTGATGCTGAGATTGAAAAGGGAAATTACGTAATAGCAAGCGGAGATTACAATCAGGTGTTCTCAAGTACAGATATCAGTGCATATCCTGTACTTGAGGGATTGTGGGAGGCTGGAAGGATAGAGGTTGATGAATTTAATAGTGACCTTACCTTTTGGGCAGACAATAGTGTGCCAAGCTGCAGATCTCTTGACAGAGCCCTTTCTTTAGCTCCTGACAGATCGCCAGAAGGCTTTCAGTACTATGTTATTGATGGCTTTATAACATCATCCAATGTAGATGTGGAATCTGTTCATACCGACGATCTTTCTTTTGTAACATCCGATCATAACCCTGTGATACTAAAGTTTAAACTTAAATGAATAGTAAGCGGCCTGTAGTCAAAAAAAAGACTATGGGTCGCTTTATTTTTCGTGACAGTAAACGTCTAATTGAATATAATAAATAGTAGGTATTTCAAAAAGAACTTTGAAAGGGGACAGTATTCAAAATGGTACACAAGGTAAAACGTAATGTAATTGTTGGACAGTCTGGAGGACCTACTGCAGCTATCAACTCATCGCTTGCAGGTGTTTACAGGACAGCTATGGACCGTGGTTACAAGAAGGTCTATGGAATGATCCATGGTGTTCAGGGTCTCATGGAGGGCAGATATGTAGACCTTTCTGATCACATTCAGTCAGGACTTGATATTGAGCTCTTAAAGAGAACACCTTCTGCATATTTGGGGTCATGCAGATACAAACTTCCTGAGATATTTGAAAACAAAGAAGTTTACGAGAAGATCTTCGAGATCCTCAACAAACTTGAAATAGACTGCTTTATCTACATTGGTGGTAACGACTCTATGGATACCATCAAAAAGCTCTCTGATTATGCTATCATTTCTGGTTCACCTATCAGATTTGTAGGATGCCCTAAGACTATTGATAACGATCTTGCTCTTACAGACCACACACCAGGATATGGCTCAGCTGCCAAGTACATTGGTACTTCAGTAAAAGAGATCATCAGAGACAGCTGGTCACTTGAGACTACAAGTGGACAGGTTATCATCGTAGAGGTTATGGGTAGAAACGCTGGATGGCTTACAGGTGCCACAGCACTTGCAAAGGGCGAGGATTGTGACGGACCAGATGCTATCTACCTTCCAGAGCTTCCATTTGATATGGATGCATTTATTAAGAAAATCAAAGCTCTTTTAAAGACCAAGGCTTCTGTTGTAGTTGCTGTATCTGAGGGTATCAGAACCAAGGATGGCAAGTACATAAGCGAACTTGGAAGCACAATAGAGTATGTAGATGCATTTGGACACAAGCAGCTTACAGGTACAGCAAGATATCTTTGCGACGTAGTTGCAAAGGAGTGCGGATGCAAGACACGTCCAATCGAGCTTTCAACTCTTCAGAGAGCAGCAAGCCATTGTGCATCCCGTGTTGATATCCTTGAGGCATATGAGGTTGGTGGTGCAGCAATGAAGGCTGCTGATGAAGGCGACAGCGGAAAGATGGTTGTTATTGAGAGACTTTCTGATGATCCATATCAGGCAGGAACAGAGGTTAAGGATGTTCATAAGATCGCTAACGACGAGAGAGTTGTTCCAAGAGAGTGGATCAACAAGGATGGCACATATGTAACTAACGAGTTCATTACATATGTAAGACCTCTTATCCAGGGCGATGTTGGACCTATCATGGTTGATGGTATTCCAAGACATCTGTACAGACCAGGATTCCAGGATATTCTGTGATTGATGATTCATTAGTGAAGGAATAATATGACAATTCTAAATAACGGATTGGTTACAACTGACAAAGAATTAAATATTATATCTGCTGATGATGGATATCGTGAGTATGTATGCGAAGATGGTGCCAGCACCATCTTCGCTAATATACATCCGGATGATCAGCACCTTTTGTATGAGATGGTAGAGGGTTTGGAGTCTGAGAGTGCTTTGACCCTCTGTTTTCGTATTTGTAACAAAGCCAAAGACTATAACTGGTTCAAGGCTGAGTGCATCAGGACAACTGATGGAAATATCAGCATATTGTTTCATGACATTGAGACTGTTGAAAATGAAAATAAAGCCATTGAGACGGATTACCTGACAGGGCTTTTAAATAAAAAGGCTATAACGACTTATGCCAAAAAAGCTATCGCCAGAAAAGACGATGTAGTTAATCTTTGCATAATAGATATAGATAATTTCAAAAATATCAATGATACCTATGGCCATTCCTATGGAGATAAGATACTAAAGGAAGTATCAGCTATTATCCTGGAAGTACTTGGGAAAGATGGAAAAGCCGGCAGGATCGGTGGCGATGAGCTGATGATGATCATCGAAAACGTGGAGGAAAAGACAGAACTTCGCGTATATTTAAAGGGAATCAGGGAGAGAGTTGAGGCGTCCCATATTGATCAGAATGGATTTCCGCTTGTTACCGTATCTATTGGAGTAGGAACCTTCCCCTTATACGTAGACAATTATGATGACCTGTTTAACCTTGCTGACAGAATGTTATACAGAGCTAAGAACAGAGGAAAGAACAGGTATGTTATTTATAACCCTGACATCCATGGAAAGCTTGTAAATGGCGAACTTGATGAAAATGTTGTGGCTCTGAATGAAGCTACTGCCCAGGATAAGACCACCCTTGTGCTTCAGAGCATAGATGGCCTTTTTGGAAACATGAATGAGTCAATTCCCAAGCTTCTTGCCAGGATTGCAGCGACCTATGGGATTGATGAGGCATATATCTTTTACAAGGATATAAATAAGAGCTTTCATGGGGTTAAGAGAGTGGCTGAAACCGGTAGGAATGCAGAAAGGAATGTACAAAAGCTTGCAGACTCTGTTTCCAGCCTGTCTTATATTGCAGAACCGGGATTTGAGAACAGGTTCAATTCCAATGGAGTCTATGTGATCGACTCCCCAAAGGCAATGCTTGAGAAGACTGTAGAGCCAAAAAAGTTTTTTGAGGAGCATGATATAAGGCACGCTTTTCTTTATAAGATGCAGGATGTGCCATATGACGGCTTTATAGCCCTTTATAATACCAGAGAATTATCAAGAAAATTCCCTCAATCAGACATTACAGACCTTACATATTTGAGTAAAATGATTGAAATAGCCCTGAAATCTAGATAATATCGCACGTTTTTTTAATTTTTTTATAAAAAATCCCTTTTTTTCGGCATTTTTAGGTTGTTTGTGGACGCAAATAGTAGTAGAATAGGCAATGTAGTAAATAATTTCTTTTTGGAGGGAAAACCAAATGAATAAGACAGAACTTATCGATGCAATCGCAAAGGAAGCTGGACTTTCTAAGAAGGATGCGGCTGCAGCACTGAACGCTTTCACAGACACAGTAACAAAGGAGCTCAAGAAGAAGGGCAAAGTTCAGCTTGTTGGTTTCGGTACATTCGAGACAACTAAGAGAGCTGCTAGAACTGGTAAGAATCCTCAGACTGGCGCTGCTATCAAGATTCCTGCTTCTGTAGCACCTAAGTTCAAGGCTGGTAAGGCTCTTAAGGATCTTGTTAACAAGAAATAATTTAACTATATGAAAAGGCTGCGCTTAGCGCAGCTTTTTTCATGCCCGTAAATATTTATTGAAAAAATGATAAAAATTTTATAAAATATTAATATGGTTTTTGATAGAAGTTTTGAAAACTTTATACAGATTCTTTCTGAAGAAGAGATAACTCCTGAAGTATCGCCAAGTGCACTGGCAGATCTTTCCAAGGAGTTTTTTGTGCGCTCAGTTTTATCTATAGTGTCTTTTAAACCAGAGTCTGACAAGGCTTCAGAGCCTCCTAAGATCATTCCTCTTTTTGGACCTGTTATAACTGATACAAGACCGGCTTATGTCTTTAAGAGCAACATGTCCGGAGACAGGGTCATCATGTATCATGTCTTTCTCCAGGAGGACAAGAAGTGGACAGATGAGGAATATAAGAGTTTTTCCTTTATTGTAGATATTTTATCTTTCCATATGGAGAGATTTTTACTTATAAATGATGTAAAGAAAAGCGCCATGACCCAGTTCTTAACAGGACTTCCAAACTCTGGCGGCTTTATCAAATTTGTCACAGAAAAATTTCAAAGTGGCGAGATCATGAAGTATGATTCTATCAATTTCAACTTAAAGAGCTTTGGTCTTATAAGCAGGCGTTATGGCACTGCTGAAGGCGATCAGATCATGAAAAGATACGCCGCCAAGCTACGTGAATTTGAAGAGGAAGATGAGATCATATCCCATTTTGGAGGTGACAACTATACCGCTCTCATCAAAAAGGAAAGGACTAAAAAGTTCCTGAAATACATATCTTCTGTTCCTGTATATGGAGTCAAGAATGATAAGAGAGATGATATAAATATTGCAGCAGTGGCAGGCGTATATGCCATTGACGAGTCCATGAAGGCTCCTGGACAGGCTATTTCAAGAGCATCAATGGCCTGCAACTACGCAAAAAATGTTGCCAATAAGCCTTATGTATTTGTAAATAAGGCCATGAGCACCAGAATATACAGACAAAAACAGATTGAAGACAGATTCGAGGATGCCCTTGCAGGGGATGAATTTAGAATTTATCTTCAGCCCAAGGTTGATACCACATCTGGCAGGATAGTTGGTGCTGAGTCCCTTGCAAGATGGTTTTGTAATGGACTTGTTCTGTATCCTACTGAATTTGTTCCTATCCTTGAAAGAGAGGGAATGGTGGTAAGTCTTGATCTGTATGTACTTAAGAAGACCTGTGAATACTTAAAGAACTGGATAGACAAGGGTATAGAACCTGTTCAGGTTTCTGTGAACTTCTCAAGGAAAGATCTTGAGTACAAGAATCTTGCAAAAGAGATAACAGATATCATAGACAGCTATGGAATCGATAGAAACCTCATTGAGATAGAAGTTACTGAAACAGCAAGTGAAGATGAGAGAATACTTATGACCAGCTTTTTGTCTACACTTAAAGAGCAAAGGGTTGCTACGGCAATCGACGACTTTGGTACCGGATATTCATCTCTTTCAACCTTAAGGGATTTTCCTGTTTCAGTTATCAAGATAGACAGATCCTTTATCAATAATGAAGAGCTAAATAAGAGCGATGAGATAGTTCTCAAGAACATTGTTTCAATGGCCAATGAGCTGGGAATTAGTGTTGTTACTGAAGGTGTTGAAAGACCTGACCAGACAAAGCTCTTAGAGAGCGTTGGCTGTCATGTGGTACAGGGATTTTTGTATGACAATCCAATGCCAATGGAAGACTTTGAAAAGAGACTTGTAAAGGGCTCATACAACTAAAAAATGCATCCGCTAAAATGCGGATGCATTTTTATATTAGTCGATTCTCTTTGAACCCCAGAAGAACAGAGCAACTGTTCCTGGACCAGTATGGCTTCCGATTGTGGTTCCGATACTTACGATCTTAACCTTGCCCTTTAACTTAGGGAACTTGGACTCTATAAGGTCTGCAACAGCCTTTGCTTTGTCATAGCAGTCAGAGTTTGAAATGTAGCAGTCTCCGTCGTAATCAAGTCCGCCCTGGGCAAGTTCTTCCATCTTGGCTACCTGAGCCTTGATAACTGCGTTAAGACCACGGTGCTTGGCTCTGTTTATAAGTCTTCCCTGGTAATCTACGTTGAGAAGAGGACAGATATTAAGTGCTCCACCAATGATTCCTGCAGCCTTGGAAACACGGCCGCCTCTTATAAGGTATGTAAGATCTGTTACAAAGAACCAGTGCTGGCACTCAAGCCTGTGCTCGATAACCCAGGCGTACAGATCATCAATGCTCATTCCCTCGTCTCGAAGGTCAGCAAGCTTGTTCATTAAAAGACCGTAACCTGCAGAAGCAGCAAGTGAATCTACAACGTAGAGCTTGCGCTCGGGGTATTTTTCAAGGAGCTGATCTCTTGCGATAGTAGCGGAGTTTAAAGTTCCGGAAATACCTGAACTAAGTGTAAGATGAAGGACATCTTTACCTTCCTTTAAAAACTCCTCAAAATAGGCGATGTACTCACCGACACTAACCTGTGAAGTCTTGGTCATTGCGCCCTTAGCCATATCGTCATAGAACTTCTTGAAGGGGTATGAAACACCAAGATCATCAGGATAGTCTTTTCCATTAATATTAAAGTGGAAACATACGTACTTAATGTCTCTTTCTTTAAAGTGCTCAGCTGTCAGATCTGCAGTTGAGCAGCAGCTTAATACGTAACTCATCCTAAAAACCTCTCTTTTTAAAATTACAACATTACTATAATAACATTTATTTGGTATAAGTTAAAAGCCTTTTCCTACAATTTATTATAATGAAAACAATGTTTTACCTGAATGATTACGTGTTGACAAATCTTGGTCAACAAAATAGAATTATTTGATGTAATCATAATAAAAATGCATTGATGATGTGGGATATATATCCCGAGATGATATATCGTGCTTACAGAGAGTTGGGGTCATCGGCTGGAAGCCCCATAAGATCAGATATATCGGAATGTTCGCATTGGAGCAGTCCTGGTGAAGGCATTAGCTTGTAGCCGGGAACGACTAATCCTCGTTAGGGATTTCGAGAGTCTGTAATATACAGGAATAAGGGTGGTACCGCGGTTAATTTCGTCCCTTGTGCAGCTTCTGTTGCACAAGGGATTTTCTAATTAATAATTCATTATCAGGAGGAAGGGAATTTTGGAAAACAGCGCATTACGTCAGCAAATTGAAGCAATTCGTGAAGAGATCAAAGCAAATGCTGAAAAGCTTGACAGCTCAAAACTTGTCTATGAGCTTAGAAAGAGCTTTTTGGACAATAAGAGTGGTAAGATCTCAGCTCTTATGAAGGAGATGAAAAACATTGCTGCAGAGGATCGTGCAGAGTACGGTAAAAACGTCAACGAGCTTAAGGCATGGGCCCTTGAACAGTTCGACGAACTGGACAAGAAGATGAAGGAGAAAGAGCTTAAGGCCAGATATGAGAGTGAAAAGCAGGATGTAACAATGCCAGCTAAGATGCGCTATCAGGGCAACCTTCATCCTGTAACTCAGATGAGAGAAACTCTTATAGACATATTCGCAGGAATGGGCTTTGAGATATATGAGGGCACTGAGATTGAAAATGATTACTACAATTTTACTGCTCTTAACACACCTAAGGATCACCCTGCAAGAGATATGCAGGATACATTTTATCTAAGCCCTGAGTTTCTTTTAAGAACACAGACCTCATCAGGACAGATCCATGTAATGGAGAGCAAGAAACCACCTATCAAGATATTATCTCCAGGTAAGGTTTTCCGTTCAGATGATGATGCGACACATTCACCTATGTTCTCACAGATGGAAGGACTTGTAGTAGACAAGAATATCACACTTTGCGACCTTAAGGGGGCGCTGGAAACCTTCGCTCAGAAGATCTTTGGTGAGGGAACCACAACAAGACTTCGTCCTTCTTACTTCCCGTTCACAGAGCCATCAGTAGAGGTTGACTGCAGCTGCTTTGCATGTGGTGGTAAAGGCTGCAATCTCTGCAAGGGAACAGGCTGGATCGAGGTTCTTGGAGCCGGAGTTGTCAACAAGAAGGTTTTGGAGAACTGCGGAATTGATTCAGAAGAGTACAGCGGATTTGCTTTTGGTATAGGTATTGAGCGTGCAACCATGCTTAAGTATGGTATCAACAACATTAAGCTCTTGTACGAGTCAGACCTTGATGTTCTTAAGCAGATAGACCACTACGAATAATTTAGGAGGAGAACGAAATGTTAGTACCTTTAAGTTGGCTTAAAGATTTTGTTGATATAGATTTAGAACCAAAAGAGCTTGAGAAGAAGCTCTTCGATTGTGGATTTGAAGTTGAAGAGTGCTGGGAAGTGGGAAAAGACATTTCAAATGTCGTAGTAGGACTTGTTGAGAAGTGCGAACCAATTCCTGATACCCACCTTCATGTATGTCAGGTAAATGCAGGAGAGCACGGTACCTTCCAGGTATGCTGCGGAGCGGACAATGTTAAGGAAGGCGGCAAGTATCCTCTTGCTCTTGTAGGCGCTACAGTTATTGAGACTGAAAAAGACCATGTGACTGTTATCGGCGTAGCGACCATCAAAAAGGGCAAGCTTCGCGGCGTGGACTCAGAAGGTATGCTCTGCTCAGGAGTTGAGCTTGGAGTATCCGAGGATATGTACCCAGGAGCAGGCTACAACGGACTTTTAGTATTCCCTGAGGATACACCAGTTGGCGCTGATGTTAAGCCTATCCTTGGCCTTGATGACTGGATCTTTGATGTATCCATTACCGCCAACAGACCAGACTGCCAGAGTATTTACGGCCTTGCAAGAGAGGTTGCAGCAGCACTTGATAAGCCATTAAAAGAGATCGATCTTTCATACACAGAGACAGATGTAGAGAATGAGGGATTTAGCGTAACAGTAGAAGATCCAGACCTGTGCCCAAGATATATCGGACACTATGTATATGATGTAAAGATTGGTGAGAGCCCTCTTTGGATGAAGAGAAGACTTGCCATGGTTGGAAATAATTCTATCAGCAATATCGTTGATATCACCAACTACATCATGAGAGAGCTTGGTCAGCCAATGCACGCCTTTGATGGTAATTTCCTTGAGGAAAACAAGATTGTTGTAAGACGCGCAAAGCAGGGCGAGAAGATCGTAACTCTTGATGAGAACGAGTTTGAACTTACAACAGATAACCTTGTTATCTGCGACGGAGTTAAGCCAGTAGCTCTTGCAGGTATCATGGGAGGTCTTAATTCTGAGATCCGTGATACAACAACTACAGTTACTTTCGAAGCTGCCAAGTTCATGCGTGACAATATCCGTAAGAGCTCAAGAGCTCTTGGACAGGCATCAGACTCATCAGCTGCCTTTGCGAAGGGCGTTTACGAATACACAACTGTTATCGCCATGAAGAGAGCTCTTCACCTTATAGAGCAGCTTGGTGCCGGCAAGGTTTCAAAGACTCATGTAGATGTTAATACCGGAAACAGCCTTGAAAAGAAAGAGATGAAGGCTTCCATCAAGAAAGTTAATGGCGTTCTTGGTATCGAGGTTCCTGAAAACGAGATCAAGAGGATCCTTACAAACCTCAATTTTGAGCCAGTAATAAATGGCGATGAGCTCACTATCAAGATTCCTGCATATCGTGAGGATATGGAAGATTATCCTGATATCGCAGAAGAGCTTATCCGTATGTATGGATATGATCATGTAAAACCTACATTCCTTAAGAATGCAGCTGTAACAACAGGTGGAAGGAACCTTGTGCAGAAGACAGAGCTTAGGATCAAGAGAGCTCTTTGTGCTCAGGGTGCATATGAGTGCATGCACTACTCATTCTTTTCACCAAGTGATCTTGACCTTCTGGGATTATCTGAGAATGCTCCTGAGAGAGTGGCCATCAGGATCCTTAATCCTATCAACGAAGACCTGTCACTTATGAGAACAACTCTTGCTGCACAGATGATCCATGCTATTGCAAGAAACCAGAAGAAGGGTACATTAGAGGGAAGATTATTTGAGCTTGGAAACAGATTTATTCCAAAGTCTCTGCCACTTACCGAGTATCCTGATGAGAAGGCCACTCTTTGCATTGGTATATTTGGGGAAGATGAGGATATCTTCACATTAAAGGGACTTGCAGAGAATGTGGCAGATGCACTTCACATAAGCTTTAAGTATGAGGCTGCTACCAGAACTTTCCTGCACCCATA
>CAMVJI010000031.1 GCA_947167765.1 uncultured Butyrivibrio sp.
TCCTCAATGAGAAGATAAGCTGGAGAGAATACCCAAGCGTTGGAATGATCCTCATCGCTTTATTTGTAACAGTATTTATCATTGAGTCAACAAGCCGTATGCTTCGTAAGAAGCTTGTCTGACCGGGAGGACTTACAATGAATCAGAGAATTGAACAAGCTTATGAAAAAAGACCCAAAGACTGGGTATATAATCTAACCACTGCAATCATTGTCGTAGGTCTTCTTGTATGGAGTGCCAGCGCAGTAGAAACCAGTGGTTCAACTCAGGACGGTGGACAGATTGCCCTTAATGTCCTTTCAGGAATTTTCCATCCTGACCTTAGCTTTTTGTTTGACTTTACCAAGAGTGGTGTTCCTTACCTGATGCTTGAGACAGTTTGTATTGCTTTCCTTGGTACTATAGTAGGCGCCATTATTTCAATACCGCTTGCGTTTGTCTCCGCATCAAACCTTACTCCTAAGCCAATCGCTTTTGCAGGCAGGATCATCATCATGGCTGCTCGTACAATACCAGCCTTTGTATATGGACTTATGTTCATCAGAGTTACAGGCCCTGGTGCCTTTGCGGGTCTCCTTACAATGGGTGTATGCTCTATAGGAATGATAAGCAAGATGTACATCGAGGCTATCGAGGATCTTGATACACACGTTATTGAGTCCTTAGATGCTGCAGGCTGCAACACCTGGCAGAAGATCAGATATGGTATCCTTCCACAGCTTATGCCAAACTTTGCTTCAACAGCAATTTACAGATTTGACATTAACTTAAGGGATGCTACTATCCTTGGTATGGTAGGTGCCGGCGGTTTTGGTGCACCTCTTATCTTTGCCATGAACTCCTACAGATGGAATGAGGCAGGAGCTCTTTTGGCAGGACTTATCATACTGATCCTTATCATTGAGTACATCTCAACCAGGATCAGAGTTAAGCTCACAAGAGGATAATTGCAATAAGAGGAAGAAATATGAGAATCGTATTTACATCAGATACACACGGAAGTTTATATCCTGTAAATTACGCACAGAATTGCCCCGAGAACACGGGGCTTTTTTGTGTTGCCGGGCAGATTGATAAGGACGAGAACACCCTGGTTCTTGACGGAGGAGATTCCCTCCAGGGAACACCTCTTTTGTCCTACTATCTGGCTCATAAAAACGAATATGAGTTTAATCCAATGGCCGAAGGCTTCAATGCCATGGGCCTTGATTACTACACTTTGGGAAACCATGACTTTAACTTCGGATATGAAGCGATCCTTGACTATGTAACAGCAATGAAGGCACAGATGATATCCTGCAATGTTGTGGATAAGAGGGGGGCTCTTGGAATTAAGAAAAGCGTCATCCATACCATGGCAGATGGCCTTAAGGTGGGCATTACTGCTGCTGTAACAGGTTATGTAAACGTGTGGGAGCAAAAAGAAAACCTGTCTGAGCTTGAAGTTCTTGACCCTATACCAGAGCTTAAAAAAGAGTTTGAAGCCATAAAAGATAAGTGCGACCTTACAGTCTGCATCTACCACGGCGGATTTGAAGAGGATCTTTCATCAGGGAAGCTCCTTTCAGAGACAAAGGAAAACGAAGCCTGCAAAATAGCAAGAGAGATGGATTTTGACATTCTGCTTACAGGCCATCAGCACATGGCTGTTGAGGGTGTCACTATAAATGGAACCTACGGTGTTCAGCCCCCTGACAAGGCAAGAAGATATTGTGAACTTTCAGTATCTGGCTCAAAAGGGAACTTTGACATAACTTCAAAACTGGTTTCCGTAAAAGAGCCTGGTAAAGAGTATGAGCAGATCGCAAAGGCTCATGATTTTATGAATGGCCTTACAGAAACTGTTGATAAATGGCTGGATGAGCCCATTGGCTTTTTGGAAAAAGAGATACTGCCTGAAGAAAAGCTTTCTGTTGCCCTTCATGGAAGTAAGGTTGCTTCTATATTTAACCAGGTGCAACTTGATTTTACAGGGGCAGATTTTGCCTGCACCAGCCTTTCCAATGACCCTCTTGGCCTTAAAAAGAGCATCACTGTGAGAGATGTTCTTGGAATATACCAGTTTGCCAACACAATAGAGGTTAAGTCAGTTACCAAAAAAGTATTAAAGACAGCCCTTGAGAGATGTGCAGAATACTTTGACTACGACAAAGAAACAGGGAAAATCAGTATTTCCAAAGTGTTCCTTCAGCCAAAGGTTGAGCACTATAACTACGACTTTTACGCAGGACTCTGGTATGAGTTTGATCTTACAAGGCCTGTGGGAGACAGGGTTGTGACTTTAAAAAAGCTTGATGAATCAGAGATTTCTGATGATAAAGAGTACACCCTTGCCACCAGTAACTACAGAGCAACTGGGACAGGCGGCTATGAGTGCATAGGAAAAAGCCCTGTGGCCAGAAGCTATTCAGAAGAAATGCCAGATCTTCTTATCGACTATATCAGAAAGAACAGTCCAGTTCCTGAGATAGTAAACAGCAGGTTTTCTTGCAAGCCGCAAGAACAGTGAATTATTTGACTTTTGACAGTCAAGAAGGCATACTATATTTGTTGAAGTAGCCCCACGTATTTTTGCGATGGGGCCGCTTACAGTAAAAAAGAAGGTTTTTATGTATAAAAGATTAGACAGAAACGATCAGTGCTGGTGCGGTAGTGGAAAAAAGTACAAGAGCTGCCATGCAGCATTTGACGACAAGATAATTAAATATGAACATCAGGGAATGATAGTTCCTTCAAGAAAGCTCTTTAAATCAGAAAGAGACATTGAAGGGATCAAAAAGAGTGCGGTCATAAATATGGCGGTCCTGGATGAGATCGGTGAAAAGATCCATGCGGGCATGTCCACTCAGGAAATAGATGACATTGTTTATAACACCACCACCAAGATGGGGGGCACCCCAGCGGATTTAGGATATGAAGGATTCCCAAAAAGTGTATGCACTTCTATTAATGAAGAGGTGTGCCACGGAATACCTTCCGACGACATAATTCTTCAAGAAGGCGATATCATCAACGTTGACTGCTCTACTATCCTGAACGGATATTTTTCAGATTCCTCGCGAATGTTCTGCATAGGAGAGGTTTCACCTGAGAAAAAGAGACTTGTGGATGTTACTAAAGAGTGCCTTGAGGAAGGCCTTAAGGCTGTCATTCCATGGACTCCAATTGGAGATATGGGCAATGCAGTACATCAGCACGCTTTAAAAAATGGATATACAGTAGTCAGGGAAATCGGAGGTCACGGCTGTGGCAACGAGTTCCACGAAGAGCCATTTGTAAGCTTCGTAAGTGAGCCGGGAACAGGAATGCTCATGGTTCCGGGAATGGTATTTACCATTGAACCCATGGTCAATATGGGCGGCAATGAGATATTCATTGACGAAGAGAATGACTGGACTGTATATACAGCAGATCTTAAGCCCTCTGCCCAGTGGGAAGTTGAGCTTTTGGTCACAGAGACAGGATATGAGCTTTTATGCTGGTAATAATATATTGAAAGGATGTAAGTGATGCAGAATAAGGGTAAATACTATATTACAACAGCCATTGCATATACTTCAGGAAAACCTCACATCGGAAACAGCTATGAGATAGTCCTGGCAGATGCAATTGCAAGATATAAGAGAAGAGACGGATTTGACGTATTCTTTCAGACAGGCTCTGATGAGCATGGACAGAAGATCGAGACAAGAGCCATCGAAGCAGGTTGCAACAGCCCCAAGGAATTTGTGGATCAGGTATCAGATACCATCAAGGGTCTTTGGAACCTGATGGATACATCCTATGATAAGTTCATCAGAACAACAGATGAGGACCACGTTAAGCAGGTCCAGAAGATTTTCAAGAAGTTCTATGATCAGGGCGATATCTATAAAGGATCCTATAAGGGAATGTACTGTACAGAATGTGAGGCTTTTTACACAGAGTCTCAGCTTGTTGATGGCAAATGCCCTGAGTGCGGAGGACCGGTTCACCCGGCCGAGGAGGAAGCTTACTTCTTTAAGATGAGCAAGTATGCTGACAGACTCATTGAGCACATTAACACACATCCTGAATTCATTCAGCCTGTAGCAAGAAAGAACGAGATGATGAACAACTTCCTTCTTCCAGGACTTCAGGATCTGTGTGTATCAAGAACCTCATTTAAGTGGGGAATCCCGGTAGACTTTGATGACAAACACGTCGTTTATGTATGGCTTGATGCCCTTACCAACTACATCACAGGTATCGGCTATGATGCAGATGGAAACAGCTCAGACCTCTACAAGAAGTACTGGCCTGCAGACCTTCATCTTATTGGAAAAGATATCATCAGATTCCATACGATCTACTGGCCAATCTTCCTCTTTGCTCTTGGAGAGCCACTTCCCAAGCAGGTATTTGGTCACCCATGGCTTCTTCAGGGCGGAGAAAAGATGAGTAAGTCAAAGGGTAACGTTATCTACGCAGATGACCTTGTAAGCATCTTTGGCGTTGACCCTGTAAGATACTTCGTTCTTCACGAGATGCCATTTGACAACGACGGCGTTATCACATGGGAACTCCTTGTTGAGCGTTTCAATTCTGATCTTGCCAACACACTTGGAAACCTTGTAAATCGTACTATTGCC
Source organism: uncultured Butyrivibrio sp. (assembly GCA_947167765.1). Lineage (GTDB taxonomy): Bacteria > Bacillota > Clostridia > Lachnospirales > Lachnospiraceae > Butyrivibrio. The sequence continues at coordinate 4,611 of CAMVJI010000031.1, forward strand.
ATGAGCAACAAGTACCTTGGCGGCGTTGTGGCAGACAAGGGAGTAACAGAAGCTGTTGATGATGATCTTAAGTCTGTAGTCACATCCTGCTACGACAAGGTAGAAGCCAAGATGGATGAGCTTCGTGTGGCTGATGCACTTACAGAGATATTCTCACTCTTTAAGAGATGCAATAAATACATTGATGAAACTGAGCCATGGATCCTTGGTAAGGACGAGGCCAAGAAGGACAGACTTTCTACAGTTCTTTATAACCTTGTAGAGTCTATCAGTATTGGCGCCGCACTTCTTGATCCATTTATGCCTGAGACAGCTCAGAAGATCAAGGAACAGCTTTCAGCACCAGACAGGGATTTTGATACCCTTAATACATTTGGAGTTCTTCCAAGTGGCACAAAGGTAGCTGAGGCACCAGAGATGCTCTTTGCAAGAAAGGACCTTAAAGATGTCCTTGAGAAGGCAGCAGAGATCACCAAGAAGCAGAAGGCAGAATTTGAAGAGTCCCAGAAGAAGGCAGCTATAAACCTTGCTAAGGCTGGACTTGCTCCTGCGCCTGTTGAAAAGAAAGAGGATTCTGGAGAGGAGAAGGCTGCTATAGATATTCCTGCAAAGGAAGAGATCTCTTTTGATCAGTTTGGAGCAATGCAGTTCCAGGTTGGCGAGATCATTAAGTGCGAGGCAGTAGAAAACTCTAAAAAGCTCCTTTGCTCCCAGGTTAAGATCGGAAGCTCTGTAAAGCAGATTGTTTCTGGTATAAGGAAGTACTACTCACCAGAAGAGATGGTTGGCAAGAAGGTAATGGTCCTTGTTAATCTTAAGCCTGCTAAGCTTGCTGGCGTTTTTTCAGAGGGAATGCTCCTTTGCGCAGAGGATGCAGATGGAAACCTCTCACTTATGACACCTGAAAAAGATATGCCAAGTGGAGCAGAGATTTGCTGATAATGCGTATTTAAACAACCGAAACGACGCAATCTGTAGTATTATATATGTATAGATATATAAGAATAACTTTGGGGAGGAATTCCAAATGGTACGCAAAGAGGAACTGACTTACAAATCACGAGACAGACAGACAATGCTCCACGCTATCAGATGGATTCCGGAGGGTGAGCCTGTTGCAATACTTCAGATCATCCACGGAATGCAGGAGTATGTTGACCGCTATGATGAGTTTGCCAACTACCTGGCTGAGAGAGGAATACTCGTAATAGGTAATGACCATCTTGGACATGGCGGATCTGCAGGTGAAAATGGAACAAAAGGATTTTTCTGCAAGGAGGATCCAGCAACAGTTCTTGTAAGGGATGCTCACAGGCTTAAAAAGATGACTCAGGAAGATTATCCTGGAATTCCATGCTTTATCCTTGGCCACAGTTTTGGATCCTTTGTGGCAAGGGAATATATCACCAGATACGGAACAGGTATCAAGGGCGCCATCATTCAGGGAACAGCCTTTATGCCAACAGGTACAGTTAAGAGCCTTTCAGGTCTTGTAAGCTTCCTGCAGTTCATACTTGGCGAGAAGACCCGCAGCACCATGGTCAACAACATGGCATTTAAGGGATACCTTAAGAGGATCCCAAATCCAAGGACCAAGTTTGACTGGCTTTCTCACAATGAGGAGAGCGTTGATAAATACATTGCTGATCCATTCTGTAATTTTGTATTTACTTTAAACGGATTCAAGACAATGGCTGAGCTTCTTAAGAGAGTTCAGGATGTTGAGAAGATGGAAGATATTCCTAAGAACCTTCCAATCCTCATCACCGGAGGTAAGGAAGATCCTGTAGGCAGCTACGGAGATGCCCTTAAGAGACTCTACACAATTTATACAAATGAACTTCACATTGAGAATGTAGAACTGAAGCTCTACGACGGTATGCGCCACGAACTTCAGCAGGAGATAGGCAGAGAGACTGTATTTGAAGATCAGTACAACTGGCTCAAGAAAGTGATTGATGGTGGAGCAGCAAATTGACACGTCGAAAATAATGGTAAGATGCGCTTACCATTCTGACTGGGATGGGGCGATGAAGCTCGCATGGGATACCTTTGTGAGATTCGACGCCCCTGATTATTCTCAGGAGGGAATAGAAAATTTCCACAGATTTGTAAATGATGATATGCTAAGGAAGATGTTCGTGGCAGGTCATTATCAGCTTTTTGTGGCCACGGATGGTTCCAGATATGTGGGTATGCTGTCTTTGCGTGAAAAGAAGCATATCTCTCTTTTATTTGTGGATGAACAGTATCACAGACATGGAGTAGCCAGTGCGCTCCTTACATTTGTAAAGAGATATGCCATCGAGGAGGAAGGCGTTGACAGGCTCACTGTCAATTCATCGCCTTATGCTGTGGAGTTTTATCACAAGAAGGGTTTTAAAAACCTTCAGGGGGAGACGGTTGCAGACGGCATCAGATTTACGCCGATGGAACTTTTATTATGAGAAAAGAGAATTAGGAAGGAAATAGTTTTAAATGGGGAAGATTTTTGATCTGGACAGTCCTATCATGAGAGGACTTAGTAAAATGGCAGATGTAATGTGGCTCAATATACTGGTGCTTATTTTTGCACTGCCACTTATTATCCAGCAGTATCTTATGCTTGGTGCACTTGTATATGATGACCAGGCCCTTGTTCTTAATTATGTATTTTGGGCATGGATTGTTGGTATTGTCGTTTCAATACCACTTGGGCCAGCGCTTACAGCGATGCATTTTGTGCTCCTTAAGATAGTAAGAGATGAGGAGAGCTATATCACTAAGACTTTCTTTAAGTCATTTAAGGAGAATTTCAAACAGAGCAGTATCCTTATGATAATCCAGTTTATTGCTGGCGGTATTCTTGTAATGGATTTCCTTCTTATGAGAAATGCCGGTGTTGTTTACAGATATATCATCACTGCAGCAAGCATTATCCTGCTTATGGCTGCAATGTATATTTTTCCACTTCAGTCCAAGTTCCAGAACAAGATCATTGGAACGTTAAAGAACTCATTTTTGGTTGCGATCATGGCGCTTCCAAAGACGGCAGCCATGTTAGTTGTTTCGCTGTTTCCACTGCTTCTTTATTATTTCTTTGGACTTAAGCTCGTGCCGCTTTTGATCCTCATAGGAATAGCAGGACCTGGCTATGCCTGTGCTGCTCTCTACAATGAGACCTTCAAGAAGTTCGAGCCCAAGGAAGAAGAGATTTCTGAAGAGCAGGAACTGGAAAACGCTATTAAGAAAATTGAGGATGATGAACAAGAGTAACAGAAAGCATTTAAGATGGCTTATACCACTTATAATCTATTATGTGATCATGGCCATCACACTAAGAACATATTGGACATATTCTTACAGCAGAGCAGTTGAGGCTAAGGAGAACGAGATAGCATTTGATGTGGAGATGTCTCTGGATAACATCGACTTTTCTGTTGAGAATGCTATGTCCAGAATTACTCAGCTTGGAGAGTCTCTTTCTCTATATACGCCCACCTATAACAAGAATCAGATAACGCTTTTGCTTAAGAATATGGTGGAGGAGACAGAGCTTTCCAATTCTTTTGTCTGCGATCTTGATGGCGTCGGATATGACATGGATGGTCGGGATATAAATGTAGGTGAGGCAGCATATTTTGGGGATGTCACAGATGAATACTCAAGAGGCGGAGTTGGCATGATCCTTCCTGATGGACAGGCTGATATGGATTCAGAGATCCTTATTATCAATGGTATTACCTACAGCAATAAGGAAAAAGGGTATCTGATCGCCACGTTCCCCGTAATACATGTTTCTGATCAGCTCTTTAAAGACAAGTACATTGCCAACAGGTCAGATATAGTGACTATAGATGGCGATATCGTAACGTTTGGTCACAGCAAGAAGTACGAAGGAAACTCAGGGGTGACTAGGCAGAAGTTGTGGAACGATCTTCCTGCAGGTATTTCAAAGGACACCATTAAGCTTAGCATATCTCAAAAAAATCTTTACATGTCTGATGTACCAGATTATGGATATGTAATAGTCGTACCATTTAGAAACATGGCAGCAGCAGTTGTCACTTTCATCACAGAAGATGAGATGCGTCAGATGGTTGACGGAAGTCTTCAGCCTCTTCGATATGCTTTTATATGGTCCATCGCATCATCACTTTTGCTTGTCCTGATGATCTATATTGCTAATGTTATCAGCAATTTTGTTGAGAAAAAGAAATTTGAAAAGGACCTTACTGAAGCTGAAAGAGATGTGGTGACAGGGCTTATGACCAGGGCTTCAGCAACAAGGGCAATTGACAATTATATAAATGAAACTGGTGAAAAAAGAGGTATTTTATTTGTTATTGGATTAAACAGCAGTGACACTGGTGAAAAGGAAGACATTTTTACCAGCGAAAGATTAAAAGAGTTTTCACGTTCCCTTGAGGCGGGATTCAGAGCTACTGATATACTTGGAAGAATTTCAGATAACGAATTTTTGGTTTTTCTTAAGGACATCCACGAGGAAAAGGATGTAAGAAAGCAGACTGATCATATGCAGATGTTTCTCCACGACGTCAAGGTGACAGATGGAGAGAGGGAATTATCCGCAAATGCAGGAGCAGCTCTTTTCCCGGACAGCGGTAAAAATGCTGCCGATATTTTGAATGCTGCTGAGAGTGCTCTGATAAGATCTCGCAAGGATGGCATTGGCATGTTATCTTTTTGATGAAAAAGACAATAGGCAAATTGCACAGTGATATTTTCGTTTATTCGTCATAATTTTGTTAGTTGGGGAAATTGTTCAAAAAACTAGGCAGATTGGCTAATGAAAAATAAAATCTTTGTGAAAATGGTGAATAGCCAATGAACTGCTGATTCTTTATACTTTAACCTAGCAAAAAGCTTTGTACAAAATAGGAGGATTAATTGGTATGGCAAGTTTATCACTTGAGCATGTAACTAAAGTTTATCCTAACGGTTTTGAGGCTGTTAAAGATTTCAACCTTAACATCGAGGATAAAGAGTTTATCATTTTCGTAGGACCTTCAGGATGTGGAAAGTCTACAACTCTTCGTATGATCGCTGGACTTGAGGATATCTCTTCAGGAACACTTAAGATTGGTGACAGAGTTGTTAACGATGTAGAGCCTAAGGACAGAGATATCGCCATGGTATTCCAGAACTACGCTCTGTATCCACACATGACTGTATATGATAACATGGCTTTCGGACTTAAGCTTAGAAAAGTTCCTAAGGCTGAAATCGACAAGATGGTTAGAGATGCTGCTAAGATCCTTGACCTTGAGAAGCTCCTTGATCGTAAGCCTAAGGCTCTTTCAGGTGGACAGAGACAGCGTGTTGCTATGGGACGTGCTATCGTTCGTAACCCTAAGGTATTCCTTATGGACGAGCCTCTTTCAAACCTTGATGCTAAGCTCCGTGTACAGATGAGAACTGAGATCGCTAAGCTTCACCAGAGACTTGGCACAACAATCATCTACGTAACACACGATCAGACTGAGGCTATGACACTTGGTACAAGAATCGTTGTTATGAAGGACGGTGTTGTTCAGCAGGTTGACACACCTCAGAACCTCTATGACAAGCCAGGCAACCTCTTCGTTGCTGGATTCATGGGATCACCTCAGATGAACTTCCTTGATGCAGAAGTTGAGGTACAGGGTGACAAGGCTAGCCTTAAGATTGCTGGTCAGTCAATCGAACTTCCACCTGCAAAGGCTAAGAAGCTTATCGAGGGTGGCTACGCTGGAAAGACCGTTACATTCGGTATCCGTCCAGAGGATGTTGATGATTCAGAGATGGTTGTTAACACATCTAAGGCTGTATTTGAGTCAACAATCAACGTATACGAGCTTCTTGGTGCAGAAGTTTATCTGTACTTTGATCTTGCTGAGTTCCCTATCACAGCTAGAGTTGATTCTCGTACAACAGCTAGACCTGGCGATAAGGTTAAGTTTGCTTTCGATGTTGAGAAGATCCACATCTTCGACAAAGAGACAGAGCAGACAATCACTAACTAATTCATTGAATATTGAGAGCTGCGCTTTTGGGCGCAGCTCTTTTCTATTGTGCAGATAAAGTGTTATACTCAGAAGTAGGTAGGTTATGAGCGTCTAAGGGGGTTAAACCATGATAACAGCACACACGATCAAGACCAGTATAGAGGAACTGAGCGCCATTACTAAGGTTGAGCTTTCTGTGATGGACTTAAGCGGAGATGTAGTTGCTTCAACCAGCGAAAAAGACTTTTTGGATATTTCAATAATTGTGAGTTTTGCCAATTCCCCTGTGGATTCACAGGTTATTGGTGATGTCCATCTTTTTAAGGTTTTGGATGACCAGGACCCTGTGTATATTCTTTTAGCTAAGGGCGATTCAGAGCACGCTTATATGGTTGGTAAGATTGGTGTAAGTCAGCTTCAGGGACTTATTCAGGCATACAAGGAAAAGTTTGACCGCAATAACTTTTTCCAGAATCTTCTTCTGGACAACATGCTGCTCATTGACGTTTATAACAGGGCAAGGAAGCTTAAGATAGAAGTAAATGCACCTAGGGTAATAGTTCTTGTTGAGACAGGAGACACCGCAGACAACATGGCTTCTGAGCTTCTTGGTGGAATGTTTGGAAACCACATGGGAGATTTTGTCACTGCAGTTGATGAGAACAGTGTGATCCTTATCAAGACATTGTCAAAGGGACAGTCCTATGACGAGGTTCATAGGATCGCTACTACCATTGTAGACATGATGAATACTGAGGCCATGCTCAATGTTCGAGTAGCCTATGGCGCCATAGTTGATGAACTTAAAGACCTTAGCAAATCCTATAAGGAAGCCAAGATGGCTCTTGAAGTGGGTAAGATCTTTTATGCTGAGAAAAGAGTTAACGCATACAATACACTGGGAATCGGAAGACTTATATATCAGCTTCCAGAGAGCCTTTGCAGGCTGTTTATAGACGAGATATTTGGCGATAATGAGGTTCCTGACGACCTTGACGAAGAGACTCTTAACACTATCAACAAGTTCTTTGAAAACAACCTGAATGTATCAGAGACTTCAAGACAGCTGTTTGTTCACAGGAATACTCTTGTTTATAGAATTGAAAAGTTGGAAAAGAGCTGTGGGCTTGATGTTAGGAAATTTGATGATGCCCTGACCTTTAAGATTGCAATGATGGTTATCAGCTACATGAAATATCTGGAAAAGAAAAGCTGATGAGATTCTCTAAAGGATGCATGCACGTCTCTTCGGAAAAGAATAGGCTACCTTACAACACATGAAAGGTTCCACTTAGTGCTGCTTCGTTCCCGACCTGACACGGTTCGTGGATTTCCATTGCATAAGACCCACTCCCTCACAGAAGTGCTGCTACATGCACCCTTTACAAAACCGCTCTATTACTATACTTATTTTTTTGATTTATGTCAAACTCTTCACTGCTGACCTAAGAGGTCCTGCAAAGTGAAGCTGTCTATATACTCATTGATGACCTTATCAAGTCCCTGCCAGAAAATGGCAGTGGAACACTCGCTGGCCAGAGGGCAGGAGAGCCCTTCTGAGTCTGCTGTGCATTCAACAGACGCCAGCGATCCTTCCGTTGTTCTTAGGATATCCCCAACGTTAATATCAGAAGGAGCCTTGGAGAGTCTGTGACCTCCGTTGCTTCCGCGCATGCTGTCAAGGTAGCCGGCTTTGCTGAGGGCAGAGATGATCTGTTCCATATACTTGGGGGTTATACCCTGTCTGCTGGAAATGTCTTTTGCTGCTATATATTCTCCGTTGTTGTGAAGGGCAAGATCCAGCATGACCTTCAGTGCGTATCTGCCTTTTGTTGATATCTTCATTGTGTACCTCGAATAAAAAACTTATAATAGAAATGAGTTGTAAAAACATAATAGCAAAAACGAAAAGCAATTACTACCATTTTGGTATGAATTATGAAAAATAGAGAACTGTCTGAAGAAGAGAAAAAGGACATAAAGTACATGAGGGCAGCAATTGCCCAGGCAAAAAAAGCATATAAACTTGGTGAAGTTCCAATTGGCTGCGTAATAGTCTATGAGGACAAGATAATTGGTAGGGGATACAACAGGAGAAACACAGATAAAACGTCCCTGGCCCATGCAGAGATAACGGCCATAAAAAAAGCAGGGAAGTACATGAAAGACTGGAGACTTGAGGGCTGTAAGTTATACGTCACATTGGAACCATGTCAGATGTGCTCTGGGGCAATTGTCCAGGCCAGGATACCTGAGGTGATCATGGCTGCAGAAAATCCCAAGGCAGGATGCGCGGGATCGGTGATGGACATCCTCAATAACCCTGAGTTTAATCACCAGGTACTGGTAAAAAAGGGTGTACTTAAGGAAGAATGCAGCGAGATGCTAAAGAACTTTTTCGTTGAACTTAGAGTAAGAAATAAGGCTGAAAAAGAGCAGAGAGGTAAAGCTTGTGAGTAAGAGGATTATTTCGATTCTACTTGTTATTACTATGCTGTTGGGGACAGCAGGCTGTGGAGCGGCTAGTAAGAATGGTTACAGAAACCCTGCAGCCATGGATGAAATAGACTTTAGTGAAGACCCTGTGACGATCACATATCTTACTATTGGAGATAAACCTACCAACGGGAGAACCGAAGAGGTTATTGAAAAACTAAACAAGATCCTGGTAAAGCGCCTTAATGCCAAGCTTGACATATATTATGTGGGCTGGTCAGACTATCTTCTTAACTATAACAACACAGTAAAGACAAAAGAGCTTGGGGTCGATCTTATTGGAACAGGCTCAGACTGGCTGGATGCATGGCCAAATGTAATAGAGGGCAACTTCCTTCCTCTTTCTGAGGATATGCTTCGTAAGTACTGTGGCATTACATATACTAATGTTCCCAAATCTATCTGGAGGAGCTGCTCCTACGAGGGAAACATCTATTTTATCCCTGAGAATGAATATACCCAGTGGACTAATCATGGCTTTATTTACAGAGAAGATCTTGCGAAAGAAGCTGGACTTTATGAGATCAATTCCTGGGATGACCTGTGCACATATTTTTACAGTGTAAGGTTAAAGCATCCGGATATGATTCCCTGGGACACTGATGGAAAAACAAGCATTGTGCCTCTGGGATATATAATGAGTAAGAGAAACTACGCTCCTATATACGAGCTTACCACCTATGGCCTGTGGGGAGAGGACCTTGATAATAAGGGCAAGATCATTTCTCCGTTCTACAAGGGAGATGAACTTATTGAGTATGCCAAACTCATGAAGGAATGGCGACTTAAGGGCGTCTTTAGAAGTGATACTGCCATGGTGGGTGATAATGAGGATGAGTTCTATATGGGTGAATCATCAGTTATCCAGCATCACACCCAGAATTTCTATACTGTTATCAAGCCGAAAGCGGACCTTGATATGCCCGATACCAATGTGAAATTTTATTGGTTTGGAAAAGAAAACGGTAATCTCCTTAAGGTATCCAATCTTCACGGCGCTATGGCAGTTTCAGCATATTCGAAAAATCCGGAAAGAGCTCTTATGGTCTACGATATGCTAAGAAACGATCAGGAATGCTATAACCTGATGAGATACGGTATAGAGGGCATCCAGTATGAGTTTACAGGCAGCCATATGATCGAAAAGCCAAGTGGGTATAATGAGAGCAAGGACAGCTTTGTGACCAACTTCTGGTGGGGCAGGAGAGATGAATATGAGGTTCCTGATGCTTCATATGCCCTTGATGATTACTATACTTTGGTAAATAGCTATGAACACGTGGCTGAGGCCTATCCATGGGAGGGAGTCCCATTTGCAACTCCTTATGTCAATGACGAACTGAAAGCTATCACAGCCATCTGCGACGAATACATTCCACAGATCTCCATGGGAGCATACGTTGGGCCTCCGGAGGAAAAGGTTGCGGAGTTCAGGGCAAGGTTAAAGCAGGCGGGATTTGAAAGAATAACCGGACAGCTCCAGAAAATTTATAATGAACAGTAAAAAAGATCATACTATAGGGATAAGATTTGTGCTAAAATAGCGCCAATGTTATTTATGAAAAGAGTAATAAGTAGGAGGAACAAAATGGTAACGACTTTGGACAAGGGATGCTACCTTGTAAATGGACAGACACTGATCCCGGATGACGCTGAGGCAGCGGCTAAGCTTTCAGGTCTTGGTATTACAGATGAGCAGAAAAATCAGGCAAAAGAGAACACTATCGCCTATGGTATTTTGAAAAACCACAACACCTCAGGCAACATGGATAAGCTCTGTGTTAAGTTCGACAAGCTTACATCACACGATATTACTTATGTTGGAATCATCCAGACAGCGAGAGCTTCAGGTCTTGAGAAGTTCCCTATCCCATATGTCCTTACCAATTGTCACAATTCACTTTGTGCAGTAGGCGGTACTATAAATGAAGATGACCACATGTTTGGACTTACAGCAGCTCAGAAGTACGGCGGAGTATATGTTCCACCTCACCAGGCTGTAATCCATCAGTATGCAAGAGAGATGCTTTCTGTAGGCGGCGGAATGATCCTTGGCTCTGACTCGCACACCAGATATGGAGCCCTTGGAACCATGGCTATTGGAGAAGGCGGCCCTGAGCTTGTTAAGCAGCTTCTTGGTCAGACCTACGACGTAGATAGACCAGAAGTAGTTGCGATATACCTTGAGGGAAAACCAAAGAAGGGCGTTGGTCCTCAGGACGTTGCTCTTGCCATCATAGGTAAAGTATTTGGAAATGGCTATGTAAAGAATAAGGTAATGGAGTTTGTAGGTCCTGGTGTTAAGAATCTTAGCGCCGACTTCAGGATTGGCGTCGATGTTATGACAACAGAGACTACCTGCCTTTCATCTATCTGGGAAACAGATGACGAGATAAAAGAGTACTATGAGATCCATGGTAGATCAGAGGATTACAAGGAGCTCAAGCCTGGAAAGGTTGCCTACTATGATGGCCTTGTTAAGGTAGACTTAAGTAGCCTTAATCCAATGATCGCAATGCCTTTCCATCCAAGCAACGTATATGAAATTAGCGAGGTTAATCAGAACCTTGACGATATCCTTGAGGAAGTTACAAAGAGAGCTAAGGTAAGCTTTGGTGACAAAGTTTCCTACTCACTTAAGGATAAGATTGTTAACGGCAAATTTGTTGTTGATCAGGGAATCATCGCCGGATGTGCAGGTGGCGGATTTGAAAATATCTGCGCAGCAGCTGATATCTTAAAGGGCAACTTTATTGGAAACGACAGGTTCACCTTAAGCGTTTATCCTGCTTCTACTCCAATTTACATGGAGATCGTTAAGAACGGAGTAGCAGCTACAATCCTTGAAACAGGCGCAATCCTTAAGACCGCTTTCTGTGGACCATGCTTTGGCGCTGGAGATACTCCTGCCAACAACGCCTTCAGTATCAGACATTCAACAAGGAACTTCCCTAACAGAGAAGGTTCCAAGGTTCAGAATGGACAGGTTGCATCAGTTGCACTTATGGATGCCCGCTCTATTGCAGCAACTGCAGCTAACAAGGGCGTTCTTACACCTGCTACTGAATTTGATGGCGAGATTAAAAAATACAAGTATCACTTTGACAGTGCTATTTATAAGAACAGAGTATTTGATTCAAAGGGCAAGGCAGATCCAAGTGTAGAGCTTCAGCTTGGACCAAACATCAAAGACTGGCCTAAGATGTCTGAGCTTCCAAAGAACCTGGTTCTTAAGGTTGTATCAGAGATCCATGACCCTGTAACAACAACAGATGAGCTCATCCCATCAGGTGAGACTTCATCTTACAGATCAAATCCTCTTGGCCTTGCAGAGTTCACTCTTTCAAGAAAGGACCCTGAGTATGTTGGTCTTGCAAAGGAAGTAAGGGCAGCCCAGGATGCACTTATAGAGGGCAAGGATCCAGTTGCTGCATTCCCAGAGCTTAAGGGTGTTATGGATGTTATTAAGAATGCCTATGCTGACGTTGATAACAGCAATGTGGGCTTTGGTTCTACAATATTTGCAGTTAAGCCTGGTGACGGATCTGCAAGAGAGCAGGCTGCTTCCTGTCAGAAGGTTCTTGGCGGATGGGCCAACGTAGCCAATGAGTATGCTACAAAGAGATATCGTTCAAACCTTATCAACTGGGGTATGCTGCCATTTATCATTGATGAAGGCGAGCTGCCATTTAAGAGGCTTGATTATATCTTCCTTCCAGAGATCAGGAAGGCTGTTGAGAACAAGGACAGCGTGATAAAGGCCTACGCAGTCTCCGGTTCATCAATGAAGGAGTTTACTCTTAAGATGGGTGATCTTACAGATGACGAGAGACAGATCATCCTTGATGGTTGTCTTATAAACTTCAACCGCGTAAAATAATTAGTATGTCTTATGAGTGTAATGGATTCAAAAAAATAATAATTGCTGGTCTGTCTATGACCATGATTGGAAGCGTCGCAGGTTGCGGCGCTTCTTCTGCTGAATTGGAGGCAGAGGTTTCTGAGATTACCACAAAAGCTCCTGCTTTAGTGGACTATCAGGTACCTGTGCAGATTCCGCGAAGTCTTGTTGATCAGCTTGGCTATAGCAAAGACTCGGAGAAGGTAGTTGTCTTTAAGGGAGAGGATATCTCTGGGAATTTTGGTATCTACGATGTGGAAACCGGAAAAAATGTCTATACCGGAGAGATTGTAAAACCAGTATACGACGAGAATCTTAATGAGTATGTAAGCCTGGGATATTTTAATGACCTTGAAGAAGAGGGAGAGTACTGCGTATATACAGATGCTACCGGAGAGTCATATTCTTTTTCTGTAAAAGAGGATGTCTTTAAGGACCTGTTTAATGAAGCCTGTAAAAAATACTATATAAACCGCTGCGGAATAGGCCTTTCCGAGAACTATGCAGGAGACAATGCTCACAGCGCATGCCATACAACTATGGCCAGACTTCAGGAAGATCCTTCAGTCCAGATCGATGTATCAGGGGGCTGGCACATGGACGAGCTGGCAAGAAGGGATGCAGCCCTTGGCAGCAGGATCGCTGAAAACCTCCTTGTTGCCTTTGAGATGAACCCTTCTGCGTTTACCGATGATACAGGCATTCCAGAAAGTGGAAACCAGATCCCGGATGTTTTAGATGAGGTCAGATTTGAAGCTGAGTGGCTTTTAAAGATGCAGGACTCCAGGACTGGCGGAGAGTATGCAGCTGCAGTGACAGATGTTCAAAAGGACGGAGATGTGTTTGCTGCACCTGTTCTTGTGACACCGGTGTCCATGGAAGCTACGATCTCTTTTGCGTCAGCCATGGCGAGGTTTAGTTACTTCTACCAGCAGTATGATCCTGAGTTCGCAACTACGGCCTTAAAGGCTGCAGACAGAGCGTTTTCCTGCTTCCTAAATAATAAAAGGGCAGAAGATGACTCAGCTGCATTTAAGGCAGCAGCACAGCTATACAGAGCTACAGGCTCTTTAGTGTACACAGATATAATGGATGGGTATTTTAACAGGCCAGACTTTGATGAGCTTTTTAACAGTGACGAGAATGTTTTCCTTGGAGCTGTGACATATCTTTCCATCAATCAGAAGGTTGATGTTGAGAGATGTACGTATCTTATGAAGCTTCTCATGAAGGCTTCTGAGAATATTGCAGCCAAGGCTTCAGGATCCAGCTTTTTGGTGACAGATGAAGGTACAGATGAGGGATTTGAAAATATCCTTAAGGATATGAGATGTCTTACCATCACAGACCATATCATTTACAACCATGAATACACCACCATCATTGAGAATCATGTGCACTTCCTTTCGGGAATGAATCCGGGAGCTGTAAACTATCTCACTGACGATACTGAAAGGACCTACGTGGACGCAGGGGAAAGCGGTGTGTTGAATGATCCTGAGGCGGTATCTCTTTTGATATTCATGTTAAGTGTCCTTGAACAGTGAGAATTCCTGGTAGCACTTTTTCCAAAGTGATAGTCTCTTTTTGGTTTGCAACTGCCTAAGGGTAGTGTTAATATGGATGGGTCATGAAAGCGATAATAGGTGATTTAAATATCAATTACATAGATGAAGGCCAGGGGCCAATGCTCCTTATGCTTCACGGATGGGGATCCAATATAGATCTCTTCGCGCCGGTGATAGGCTTTGCAAAAAAGAAGTATCACGTTGTAGCTATGGATATGCCCGGCTTTGGTAAGAGTGATGAGCCCAAAGAGCCCATGAACGTTGATGATTATGTGAACTTCGTTCTGGACTTTGTAAAGACTCTTTTCCCAGAAGAAAAAGAGATCATTTTCCTTGGACACTCCATGGGCGGAAGGATCATTATCAAGCTGGCCTCAGGGATAAAGGATGGAAGGATAGACAGCTCTTTTACCATACCCAAGGTGATACTTACGGACTCTGCAGGTATCATTCCTGTAAGGACTGCTGCCCAGAAAAAGAGAACTGCAAGGTATAAGTTCTATAAAAACCTCATCACAAAGACAGGGATTGCCAAGGCTTTTCCAGGAACACTTGATGCCCTTCAAAAGAAATTTGGAAGTGCAGACTATTCAGCTGCTTCTCCAGTTATGAGGCAGAGCCTTGTGAAGGTGGTAAATGAGGACCTTGAGCCTTACATGCCTT
>CAMVJI010000032.1 GCA_947167765.1 uncultured Butyrivibrio sp.
TTGTCTCAATGTAGTAGGGCTTTTTATCCCTCATCTCCTCCATGATCCTCTTTATCACTTCTGCCATTTCAGGATGCTCATACTCATATATGAGGTCTGCATTCTTGTCGATGATCTCAGCCGCTTCCCTCTGCTTTGTGGGATTACCTGGATAAATGAGCCTGAGTATCTGATCCACATCAAAAAACAGATACTCCCAGAAATTGGCCACAGGGCTTAAGGTTGTATGGGGATAGTTTGCTGGAATTATTGAAAACATAGCTGTTTCATACTTCCTTACCTCCTCATCAAGTACAAGATCTCCCTTTCCATTTCTGCAGTATCCTACTTCAAAGAGATTATGAAAGTGAAGGTACTTTTCATCTATCCCATATACCCTTATCCAGCTCTCGCCAAGAAGAGCCAGGCAGTCCTGACCCTGAGGGACTTCATAGAAGCGAAATTCAATTGTATCTCTCTTTTTTCTTCCCATCAGTAAATACTTTCTTCAGTAACGATCATGTCTGGGGCGATGTCGTAATCATTAGCTGGTATCCTGCCTTCTGTCATCTGGCACTGATAAGCTATGGCAATAGTTCTGATTCCTTTGTGAGTAGCCAGATATCTGTCATAGAAGCCTCCGCTGTATCCAATTCGGTTTCTATCATCATCAAAGCAGACAAGTGGCATGATCACAAGACTTTTTTTGATATCAAAATCCGGTTCAGAATATCCTAAAGGAACCTCAGGTTCCCGAATTCCAAAATACCCTTCCTTAAGCTCTTCCAAAGCCTTGATCCTTACAAATGTCATGAGTCCGTTTTTTCTGTCAACTACCTTTGGGCAAAAGACACTTTTTCCGGCAGAAAAAGCATTAAGAATTATTTCGTCAGTCTGCACTTCGCTTCTCATAGATGCGTAGATAAGGATGTTCTCAGCCTCTTTGTATGGTAAAAGAGCTGTGAGTTTATGAAATATCTCTCTGCTATAGCTTTCTATCTTATCACTATCTAGGCTGTCTCTTTTTAAAACAGCCTGTTTTCTTAGCTCATCTTTAGTCAATTCCCGCCGCCTTTCTGGCGAGGAGCTGCGCAATCCTTATGCCGTCCATGGCAGCAGACATGATACCTCCTGCATAGCCTGCACCTTCTCCGCAGGGGAACAGTCCCTTTACATTTTCAGAAAAGCCGTCATTTTCCCTGTTTATCCTTACAGGAGATGAAGTTCTGCTCTCAACACCAGACACAAGGGCCCTGTTGTCATTATATCCTTTTATGGTCTTTCCAAAGTTTTCCATGCCTTCAACAAACGCTTTATTAAGCTCTTCTGGAAGTATCTCATGGACAGCTGAAAACTCATAACTTCCCTTCATCTGCGGAGAAAAATGCTCATCTATAAGACCGGAATCTTCTGTATCTAAGGCATCTTCCCCAGTTACAGCCTTTTTAAAATCCCCATAGTATTCAACTGGGATCTTACCGCCAGCAAGTTCATAAGCCTTCCTTTCAAGGCGTCTTTGGAACTCAACTCCTGCCAAAACATCACTTCCGCCAAAATCCTTAGGGTCCACAGTTATGATTATAGCTGAGTTAGCATTTTTGCCATCTCTGCCGCTGTAGCTCATTCCGTTTACCGCCAGCATTCCCTCTTCCGAGGATGCATTTACCACGTAGCCTCCTGGGCACATACAAAACGAATAAACGCCTCTGCCCTTTGATGTTGTGGTAGTAAGCTTATAAGGAGCTGCTGACAATGCTCCAATATCTCTTTTGCCATACTGAGATTCATTTATAAGGCTCTGAGGATGTTCAACCCTGAAGCCCACAGCAAAGGGCTTAGGTTGCATATTAACTCCCAAGTCTTTGAGCATGTAGAAAGTGTCCCTTGCACTGTGTCCAATAGCAAGTACCAAAAAGTCGCAGGGGTATTCCTTTTCTCTGCAAACCGCAGCCTTTACTGAGCCATCATGATCTAATCTTATATCAGTCACCTGGCTTTCGAAGAATATCTCTCCTCCAAGGCTTATAAACTCATTTCTTATGTTCTTAACAACTTCCCGCAAAATGTCAGTGCCAATGTGGGGCTTGGACTCATACCTGATCCTTCCTGGTGCTCCATGGGAAGAAAAAATATCAAGGACCCTGTCAAGTCTTCCATCCTTATCCTTAACCATAGTGTTGAGCTTTCCATCAGAAAAAGTCCCTGCACCACCTTCTCCAAACTGCACATTAGTAGCAGGATTTAGCTTGCCATCCTTCCAGAAGCTATTAACGATCTCAGTTCTCTTATCAACATCAGCGCCTCTTTCGAGGATAACTGGTTTAAAGCCATGCTTTGCAAGTTCATAGCCGCAAAAGAGACCTGCAGGCCCTGCTCCTACTATCACAACCTTTTTATCACAGGTAAATGGCTCTACGCCCGCCGCCTTAAAAAAGTCATACTCCTTCTTTGCAAAGACAGTAATATTCTTATCTTTTGCTCTCTTTACTATTCTTCCTTCATCACCTCTGACTGTTACATCAACCACATATACATCAAATAATAAAGGCTTTTTTCTTGCGTCAATGGAGTGCTTTGAAATCTCTATCCCTATAATATCAAAGGCAGGGATTTTAAGCTTTTTTGCAGCCTTAAAGGTAAGGAGTTTTTTTACTTTCTCCTCTTCATATGTGGTATTTTCAGTGATTTCAATCTTGATCTGTCCAATTCTTATCATAAACTAAATCTTATTCCTTATAGGGAAGAGGCGCATCCTGCGATGGATCCGCTGGTAAAGGCAAACTGAAGATTGTAGCCGCCACATCTGCCGTCCACATCCAATAGCTCACCAATTACGTAAATGTTCCTGTTTTTGTTAAAAGAAAAATCGCTTCCAATTTCAGCTATGCTGACACCGCCAGTAGTTACCTGTGAAGCCTGATATCCGTAGCTGTCATCTATTTTTAGCTTCAGGTTCCTGTAGCTGTCAAGGATGCACTCCGCGAAGCTGTCTGAAACATTCTTCATTTTCATGGTCTTTGACATTTTCATTCTGCCAAGTATCATATCTGTTACGCCCTGATTAGCAAAGCCTAAAAGAAACTCTGTAACGCTCCGGTCGTCCTTAAGCCTTAGCATATCTTTTTTTAGTATGTCAAAATCGCTTTCATCATAGTCCGGGAAAAAATCAATTACTGCATATACTGGTTTTTTCTCTTCGACAAATCTTATTACATCTCTTGATGCCTGCATTACAGGTATACCTGATATTCCATCAGATGTTATCTGAAGTTCTCCCTGTTCACTTGATAAAACCTCATTTCCAAGGACAAAAGAAATCCGAACATCGCACCTGACTCCCTTTTCAGGAAGAAGCTCACCCTCCTCACACTTAAAGCCCACAAGTGCAGGGAATGTATCTTTTATATTCATACCAAGCTTCTTGCAGATATAGTAGCCATCGCCAGTGGACATGGTACTCTTAACGCCAGATAGCGAGCCAACTGCAATGATGCACTTGTCTGCTTCATACCTGGACTTAGCTGTAACGATCTCTAAAGAGCCGTTTTCAAGACTGTTTATGGACTTAAGCTGCTCTTTATATATGACTTTGATCCCAAGTCTTATGATCTCATTTTTTAAAGCATCTACTACAGTCATGGCCTGACCAGAAACAGGATAGATATAGCCATCTTCGCTTTTTACCACAACTCCCAGTGATTTAAAAAAACATATGACATCTTCCGCGCCATACGTTCCAAGCCAATCCTTCATTCTGCTTCTTGCGGCAGCATTATAGCAGTCCTCACTCATGTTCAGGTTGGTGAGATTGCATCTCCCATTACCTGTCATGGAAAGCTTTTTGCCAAGGCAGTCATTTTTTTCGATTATGCAAACCTCTGCGCCATTTCTTGCCGCATATATGGCAGCACACATCCCTGATGCACCGCCGCCACAAACATAGATTTTCCTACTCAAATTTATCCCTCATACCGCTCTTCTGTCTGGATCATTGTGGCGATGCCATAAAAGAGCTGACCTAAAAAGACTTTGCGAAGCTCATGGGCTCTTACGCCCCTTAAAAAGATCATCGCGATCATATACACAACCCAAAATACCACTATGCAGATAACAAGTGTCAGGATCTCTCCAATAAGTCCTGCAAGGAGCCTTTCTATCAGAAATACTATTACCCCTGCAATTGCTGATGACAAAAGTGGCATCAAAAATGTCTTTACATACTCCTGCCTGTTTGAAAGGATCTTGGACAGCTCAAGAAGATTAAGCACATCGTATATTACTGCCGCTACTATAACAGAAAGAAGAACGCCATAAATCCCAAGTCCTAAAACAGGTACAAACAAGATCATCATGGCCACATGTAAAGCAAGACATACCAGGGCATTTAACATAGTAAGTACCGACTTGCCCATATGACTTAGAAGCCATGAAAACATAACCATATATCCAGTAAAATATATCAAAAGAGATCCAAGCATCAGTGAAGAGCTGGCAAGGGCGCTGCTCTTTCCAAATACTGAAGTCATTAAAAGCTCACTTGCCGCAAGCACAAATACCGAAACAGGAATAAGAAGCATGTTGGAAAAGCGCATGAAACCTCTAAATCTCTCTCTTGACCCTTCATGCTCATCTCTCTCAACTCTTGCCATGATCCTGTTAAGAGATTTGATAAATGGAATACAGCATATTAGCATGATGAGAACGGCAAGAACTTCGATTCTTCCAAAAGCCATGCCATATACAGTCTTAAAATCAATATCCTCGTGGGCTTTTCTCATGTAGATAGAGTAAAAGCACTGATCGAAGATAAGCACCAGCGCAGGTGCACAGTAAAGAAGCATTATTGGCCTTATGCCAGCCAAAACATCATTTTTATTGTCAAGATACCTGGGAGCTCCAGTCTTTACAAAGCTAGCTATCTCATTTTTTCTTAAGTTGTAGCTTATAACAGTCTGTATAAAGCCCGTAAGAGACCCAATCAGAATTCCAGCCATCATGCCAACAGAGCCATAAACTGAAGAAAACTCATCCACATGGAAAAGATCATTTACCTTCGTTCCATAGCTATATAAAACACCAGATATAATGATGCCCGAAATAAAAGAAACTATTGCAATGAGCATATCAGCAATGACAATTGGCCTGGTATAACCAATTCCCTGAAGATATCCACGAAGGACTCCCTGAATTCCCAAAAAGAGGACGCAAACTCCTGCAATCATTATCTGAATATAGCCTCTCTCAGCTCCAAACCCCTTTGTGGAAATCGGAAAACATGCAAGAATAAGAATTACTCCAGCAAATATACCTGCCAGAGAAAAAATCCTCATGGATCTATGCATATTGGTCTCTGCATTAAGATACTGGGACCTTCTGGCTCTTAATCTCACCATGATATAAACTGCTTTTTGAACTGATAAAACGAAGCCTAAATAAAATAACAGATAAATAGACAAGGGCCCAGCAACAAAATACATTCCCTTATCTCCAAATATCTTTTCTGATATGATCAAAAAGACCATGAGTATACATGCAGAAATATACACAGCTGCTGTAAGTATATCTGGTCTTATTCGTTTAGCTTCTGCATACGTCTTCACTACGGCGTTCTCCCACAACAATACTTATAAAAACAAAGTTCTCAGTCCCTTGTTATTCCAAGGCTACTTAGAACCTCCTCCTGCTTCTTTTCCATGACAGCAGCCTCATCACTCTCCATGTGGTCGTATCCACAAAGATGGAGCATTGAGTGTGCCACTAAAAAAGCAAACTCCCTTTTTTGACTATGGCCATATTCTGCGGCCTGATCCCTGACTCTTTTCTCATTGATGACAATGTCCCCAAACATTATCTTTCCACTATCAGGATTTATAAGGTCAACCTTCTGGTCAGATTCAATAACAGAAAAGTCCCCAGGAACTTCATAATTCACATTTGGAAAGGATAAGACATCTGTTGGCTTGTCTATATCCCTGAACTGGCTGTTTAACTCTTTTATCCCCTCATCATCTGTGATGGTAAGACCAATTTCCACATCATAATCACAACCTTCTGATTCAAGGACCTTACTTGCTACCATTACAGATAGCTGTTCTATATCAAAATCAAATTCAGCATTTACTTCATTCTCAACGTAAAAAGTCATAGTAAAGCTTCTCTTTCTTTAAAATTGCCCTCATTCTGTCATATTCCATGAAGGTAACTGCATAATCCTTTAATTCGCCGCTTGCTTCTTTTTTATCAAAAAGATTATCGATAAGCTTGTCATAATCTATTTTAGCATCTTTATTCTGTTTGATAAGATACATTATGGAAGCTATAACGGTCTCTGATAACTGGACAGCCAGCGCCTCTTTTGACTTAACGCAGCCCTTTGGAGGTTCGATATATTCATGAAGGAATTCTACTGCCTCAATAGGGAAATTATTATCAACATAATAGTGCTCTACATCTGACCACTTAAGGCCTCCATCCAGTACGCCTATCCTGTGATAATAAGCACAGGCCTTAACTGCTCTGTCATTAAACCCAAGTCCAAGTGCAATTCTTTCCGCAAGATATCCTGTGTGGATTGCTCTGAAATACTCATCCTTATCCTTTTCCTTAAGGCTCACAAGAAGTGGATATGAGACGTCATTTATCTCCATATACATGTCGTTGGACTTACGGATAACATACACGCCGAACATGTTTAGAAAAACAAGTAGAATAATAAGGTTCAGCATAAGGTTAAGTATTGGAAGTATCAGGATATTTATAGAGAGTGTCCTGTTCTGGAACAGCACATTGTAAGCTATTATAAGCACAGCCTGCATCAAAAGAGATATAAATACCGGAAGTCCTATAGCAGTGTTTTCCTGAAGATCACGAAAAAGTGCAATGGCAACTGCTCCAGCCAGAACATACATTAACAGTTCGCCGAAGCTGCCGTTTTCCTCAAGCATAACTGAAATTGTGGTAAAAGAGATACCTGCTATCATTCCAATTTCGCTGTTTGAAAACAAGGCCAGTATCACAAACAATGACATGTATGGCCAGAATTCATTTGGAACAAGAGAAAGCACGCAGGACAAAACAACCATCCCAGCAAAGACTATAACAAATCTTCTCTTCCTGTAATAGTTGTCATAAGAAAAGCCCTCTGGCCCCCTTCCTGTGGCATCCTTTATCATAAAAAGAACTGTTCCTGCTGAAAGCATTGATACAACAGTATTTCTTAATATAGCCTCGTAGCTTTTCCCAACAATAAAAGAAAATGCAAAAACAAACACACCGGTGAAAAGAAACAGCGCCATATATATCAGATTATATCTTGATGCAGATTTATCCCCTTCCATTTGACCTTTGTCTCTCCACCTTCTGAATTTTTCTCTTAGTCTGCTTGTTAGCAGCTTTCTTTTCGTAGTCCTCGTAGGCTTTGACAATCTTTTGAACAAGCGGATGCCTTACAACATCTGCACTAGTAAGGTTACAAAAAGCTATATCATCAATTCCCTTAAGGACGCTTTCTGCAATATCAAGACCAGACTTCACATCAGGAGCTAAATCCTTCTGGGATGAATCTCCTGTGATTATTACCTTTGATCCAAATCCTATACGAGTAAGGAACATCTTCATCTGTGCTGGTGTTGTGTTCTGAGCCTCGTCAAGGATTATAAAAGCATTATCAAGGGTCCTGCCTCGCATATAAGCAAGTGGCGCAACCTCAATAAGTCCCTTTTCCATGTTTTTAAGGAAGTTCTCAGTACCCATGATCTGGTAAAGGGCATCATAAAGAGGCCTAAGGTATGGGTCCACTTTACTCTGCAGATCTCCAGGCAAGAATCCAAGTTTCTCTCCTGCCTCTATAGCAGGTCTTGTAAGAATGATCCTTCCTACCTCTTCCCTCTGAAATGCAGTGATGGCCATGGCCATAGCAAGATAGGTCTTACCAGTACCTGCTGGTCCAAGTCCAAAGACTATCATTTTATTTCTTATGGCATCTATGTATTTCTTTTGCCCAAGAGTTTTGGGTTTAATTGGCTTACCATTTATTGTGTGACAGATAACATCTGTATCAATGTATGATAAGGTGTTCTTTTCTTCGTCCTCAGATAATCCAATCCCCGCTTTATCCTTCTTAAGAGAAATTGCATAATCAATACTCTGTTCCTCTATAGAAGATCCACGTCTTGACAGCTTTACCAGATCTCTTATTATCTGAGAGGCATTGCTAACGCCTTCTCTGTCACCTATTATGTGAAGTTCACCATTTCTGTCGATTATTTCAACAGCAAGGCTCTTTTCGATTTTCCTTATGTAGTTGTCATTGTCCCCAAAAATACTTCTCTCATCCTCTGCTGTAAGAGAGAGCCTAAGTTCTGTAATCTCACTCATATAAAAGATCTATCCCCATTTACTTGTGATAAGGCTCCCCGTTTGTAATACGAAAGCCCCTGTAAATCTGTTCTAACAAAATCACTCTCATCATCTGATGAGGAAATGTCATATCCGAAAAGCTTATTGCCACATCTGACTTATCAAGAACGCTACTGTGAAGCCCAAGTGATCCCCCGATCACGAACTGAATGTGGCTACTCCTGACGCTGCTTGCATCAATGAAAGAAGCAAAGCCTTCAGAAGTAAAGCGCTTTCCAGCTATCTCAAGTGTGCATACCATACCCTGACTGTCGATCTTTTTAAGTATCTTGTCCGCCTCTTTCTTTTTTATTGCATCGCACTCAGCATCTGATGCATCCTCTGGCGTCTTTTCGTCTGCTACTTCAATGATGTTTAGCTTGCAATACCTTGATAGTCTCTTGGAATACTCTGCTATTGCATCCAGCCAGTATTTCTCTTTTATCTTACCAACACAGATAATACTTATCTTGATCAAAATCAGTATCCTTTTACACTTCCGCCGTAAATAATGCCTCTGACGCCGTTGTTTTTAGCGCCTTCCATGGTCATGTACAGATGGTGGTCAGAATCCTCTCTCTCTGAGAGATACGCAATCTTACCCTTACTGTCCACAGTAGTATACAGAACCTGTTCCCAAGTGCCGTTTTTGCAGGTACCATTCCATTCGATGGTATCATCGTTCTTATCCACGGTTATGATATACATCTCTCCGTTATAAAGTCCATTTGAGAAGTTACCAATGGCGTTCTGTAAATAGTAATCTTCCTCATTCATGTCTTCGTAATTGTAGTCATAGTGTTCCTGTCCCTGTCCACTTGGAAGGTCCAAAGACCACTGTCCGGTATACAGATGTTCTGTAACAACATACTGACTGTATTTAGGGTAAAAAGAGATCCAGGTTCCATTACCACTACGGACTCCATCAGCCCACTGGCCATAATAGTACTGGTCATCTCCATATACTGCCAGGCCTGTGCCATTTGGCTTACCATCACTATTTGTTTCGCCATAATAGTAAAAGTCATTGGTACCAGAAAGCTGATATGACATTGCCTCAAATCTTTCAAGGTGAGTAAGATCTCTGACAGCAGTCATATTGTCTTCAGACCAGTATAAGCTAAGCTCCTTAAGCTGAGCCTTAACATCAACCTTAAGATTCTTGTAAACGTTCTTTAAAGTAGCCTTGTCAGTAGCATAAAAGCTGTTTCCGGATACTGTTTCCTTGGCAGCTTCCATTTTTGATGTTGTAGTAAGAACATCTGTTGATGCGCTGTCAGAAGAGCTGCTTTCCTCTTTAGCTTCCTCTTCCCTGGCTTCTTCGCTACTTGCCTCTTGTGAGGCAGTCATTGCATCTAAAGTTGAGACATCACTTGCCGCAATGTCAGCATATTCCTGTATACTCTCGCTTAGCTTCTGATCATCTCCATTGTCTTTAGCTCCAGAAAGCGTAAGCACCAAAACCAAAATCAGTAAAATTACTGCTGCAATACCTGCAGTAATGGCAATCTTAATTTTTTCCTGTTTATCCATTATTTCTTTTTCTCTCCATTCTCACAATCTTTGATATTATACCACACCTTGGCCTTCTATAATATCTGTTACCCTCATGTTATCAGCAAAATCTTAAGATTTACCGTCGAAATTTCTTAATTTTTCTTCATAAATACAAAAAGAGCATAGGTTAGAAAACTAACCTATGCTCCAGGAAGTCAATAAAGTAAACAATCCTAAGATCACTTAGTAGAAAGGTACTCGTCGATTCCCTTGGCAGCTGCCTTACCAGCGCCCATAGCAAGAATAACCGTAGCTGCTCCAGTTACCGCATCACCACCTGCGAATACACCTTCCTTGGATGTCTGGCCTGTCTCTTCATTGGCAACGATGCACTTTCTGCGGTTTATCTCCAGACCCTTGGTTGTTGATGAAATAAGAGGATTAGGTGATGTTCCAAGAGCCATGATAACTGCATCGCATTCAATTTCAAACTCTGATCCAGGAATCTCTACAGGGCTTCTTCTGCCTGACTCATCTGGCTCTCCAAGTTCCATACGGATACATGTGATGCTCTTTACCCATCCGTTCTCATCCTCATGGATCTCAACAGGATTGGTAAGAAGGTCAAATATGATACCCTCTTCCTTAGCATGATGTACCTCTTCCTTACGTGCAGGAAGCTCTTCCTCACCACGTCTGTATACAACATGAACCTCTGCTCCAAGACGAAGAGCTGTTCTTGCTGCGTCCATAGCAACATTACCGCCACCTACTACTACACACTTCTTAGCTCTCATGATAGGTGTAGTTGAGTTCTCATCAAATGCCTTCATCAGGTTGCTTCTTGTGAGGTACTCATTGGCTGAGAATACACCCAATGCCTGCTCGCCAGGGATATTCATAAATCTTGGAAGTCCTGCTCCGGAGCCAACAAATACTGCCTCAAAGCCTTCCTTCTCCATAAGTTCATCGATAGTAACTGACTTACCAATAACAACGTCTGTCTCAAGCTTTACTCCAAGAGCCTTAACGTTCTCGATTTCCTTTTTAACAACAGCATCCTTAGGAAGACGGAATTCAGGAATACCATAAACAAGTACTCCGCCTGCCTCGTGAAGAGCCTCAAAGATAGTTACATCATAACCCATTTTAGCAAGGTCTCCAGCACAGGTAAGACCTGAAGGACCTGAACCAATAACCGCTACCTTCTTGTTCTTTTTCTCCTTGGCACCCTCAGGAACAATGCCCATTTCTCTTGCTGTATCAGCAACATATCTCTCCAGCTTACCAATTGAAACAGGATCACCCTTAATGCCTCTTACGCACTTTCCTTCGCACTGGCTCTCCTGTGGGCAAACTCTTCCGCAAACTGCTGGAAGGGCACTTGACTTACTGATAGTCTGATAAGCACCTTCAACATTACCTTCTTTAACCTGCTGGACAAATGCAGGAATATCAATTGAAACAGGGCATCCCTCTACGCACTTGGGATTCTTACAGTTAAGACATCTTGTAGCTTCACTCTCTGATTCTTCTTTGTTATATCCAAGACATACTTCTTTGAAGTTCTTGGCTCTTTCTTTTGCATCCTGTTCACGAACAGGAACTCTTACAAATCCATCCATATCGATTCTCCTATTTCAGAATATTAGCAATTACCGCAACCGCCGTGATGTGTATCGCCTTCCTGGGCCTTAAGCATGAGCCTTCCTTCTTCTGTCTTGTAAAGCTTCATTCGATTCATAGCCTGATCGAAATCAACCTTGTGTCCATCAAACTCTGGTCCGTCAACACAGGCAAATTTAACTTCGCCACCAACAGTAAGTCTGCATGCTCCGCACATTCCTGTTCCATCAACCATAATAGGATTCATGCTTACTACAGTAGGAATGCCAAGCTCCTTGGTAAGCTTGCACACAAATTTCATCATGATCATAGGTCCGATAGCAACGCAGTGATCATACCTGTTGCCTTCATTCCAAAGATCCTGAAGTGCTACAGTAACCATTCCACTTCTTCCGTAGGAACCGTCATCTGTTGTGATATGAAGGTTACAAACCTCTTTAAATCTATCCTCAAGGATAACAAGGTCCTTGTTCTTGGCACCGATAATAACATCACAGTCAACGCCATGTTCCTTAAGCCACTTAGCCTGAGGATAAACTGGTGCTGTACCTACACCACCTGCGATGAATACGATCTTCTTTTTCTTAAGTTCTTCGATGTCCTCATAGACCAGGTCAGAAGCCTTGCCTAAAGGTCCTACGACGTCAGCCAGCTCATCCCCAGCCTTAAGTTTAGAGAGCTTAAGAGTCTCAGCGCCTATAGCCTGAACTACGATCTCAACTGTCCCCTTTTCTCTGTCATAGTCACAAATTGTGAGAGGGATCCTCTCTCCATCTTCGTGAACACGAATGATCAGAAACTGTCCTGGTAAACAGGCACTAGCCACACGTGGAGCCTCAACAATCATCTGATAAATGTTTGTTGTCAGCTCTCTGGCTTCCAAAATCTTGAACATAGTAATCCTCCTACCAATAAAATTTATTGTTCCCCTAAATAATTATTCACACTTAATTTTAAATAATAAACGAAGACAGGCAAATTTTCAAGCGTTAAACCTTTAAACCGTTAAAGTGCCATTTACCTGTTTGATATTGTGATAAGTGTATATTTGCCGCTTGAATCATAGCCAAGTCTGTTTACTGCGCCGTCATGAGTATTAACAGCATACATAAGTCCTGTTGGAGCCACTGTTCCATCATTGGATACGTGGTTTTCAACCACAACGTAATACTCTCCAGCTCCCTGGATCTCGATAACAGAGTTATAGATGTATTCGTTGTGACCCTCAACTCCTATGGCCTTTCCTGAATTATCCAAAAGATATCCAAGTCTCACTAGAGTGCTCACAAGGTTGTTTACAGCCTGCTCTGTAGAAACAAGTCTTGTATAGACCAGATGATACTGCCTGTCGACTATTTCACTAAAGTTGCCGTCGTTGTCATAGGCAATAAATCTAAAATGACTGCTTCCCACAGGCATTGTGATAGGTGATACATACTGCTTGGACTCCATGGTTGGATCACTGCCATCTGTGGTGTAAAAGATAGATGTGCCAGCCTCAGCAACTGCAACTATCATCGTATTCTGATTATAGTCGCCGCTTGGTTCCATTATCTCTGGCTCTGCAGGAGCGCCTTTTTCAACAGTATACTCACACTCTGATACCGGACTTGAAATACCATATTCATTCACTGCAACTGCCTTGATGTTGTATACTCCATCGTCATCAAGCACTATCTCGTTGTCATACATAATGCTTCCAGAATCTGGTTCACCATCATTGACAGTGTAATAGATCTTATTAGAAGTTCCTTCAAGCAGTTTGATATTCACACTTACTTCTGTATATGTTCCTGAAACAGGACTCATTACAGGCATAGCTGGTATATATCTCTGGCGAAGTCCTTCCACAACCGGATTATCACTTTCACTTAGGATCTTGGCCACCATGTCATTCTGGCCACTTTGCCTGTAGATTGAAATAATGCTCTCATAGGCGTTGAGGACCTTTTCTTCTGTAAAGGAAGATCCGTCTGTAATGATCCTTAGCGTATCAACAGCTTCATTAGTATTTCCATCTTCAAGATAGTAATCGGACATTCGGAAAATTATATCCGTGTTATTTGGATGATCTTTATGACCAGCCTTCAGGATCTGTATGGCACTCTCAATACTTCCCTTAGACTTTTCATTTTCTGCCTGTCTCAAATAGTAAAGTGAAGACTTGCTGTTATAGGCAAATACAAAAAATGCCGCACAAACTAAAAGAGCCAAAATAATCACTGAAACAAGAATGATCTGCCATCTCGAGGTAATAGCACGAATCAGCTTTTCTCTCTTCTTTCTCTTTTCCTCTTTTTCCCGGTCTTCTTTATTCAGTTCATCTGCCATTCCGGATAGCGTGGCATTGATCTCATTTTCTACTTCAGGGTCAAACTCTGGAACGAAATTGATTTCAAGGCCACATCTGTCACAGTACATATGTCCTTCCGGAATCTCAAGGCCACAATTAGGACACTTCATTTATTCTCCCAGCTTGTGTGATAGTGCAGCTTCATAGCAATTATTCATGAGCATGGCAATGGTCATAGGGCCAACACCGCCAGGAACCGGAGTTATGGCATGAGCTATTTCAGAAACCTCATCAAACTTTACGTCTCCACAAAGCTTTCCGTCATCGCCTCTGTTAATACCTACATCAATAACAACTGCTCCAGGCTTAACGTGGTCTTTTGTTATAACTCCAGCTTTTCCAACCGCAGCAATTATAATGTCAGCTCTTTTGCAGACCTCTTTAAGATCACTGGTCCTGGAGTGAGCCACAGTCACAGTGGCATTCTCTCTTAGCATTAAAAGAGACATTGGCTTTCCAACGATATTGGATCTTCCAACAATGACACACTCTTTTCCTGATATATCATAATCAGGAAGGCCTCTTTTAAGGAGCTGTATAACGCCTGCAGGAGTGCAGGAAACAAATCCCTTATCTCCTACTACCAGTGCGCCGACATTCATTGGATGGAATCCATCTACATCCTTATCAGGGCGAATGGCATTTATTACTTTTTTCTCATCCATATGCTTTGGAAGTGGCATCTGAACAAGAATGCCATCCACATCGTTTCGATTGTTGAGCTCATCAATAAGACCAAGGAGCTTTTCCATGGTTGTATCTTCCGGAAGTTCATAGGAAAGAGAATTATAGCCAATGTACTCGCAGGCTTTCTTTTTATTTCTGACATATACCAAAGATGCAGGGTCGCTTCCAACAAGGATAACAGCCAGAGTTACCTCTATGCCCTTGTCCTTTAGCTTAGAGCATTTTTCCTTAAGCTCATCCTTTATCTGCTGTGATATAGCCTTACCATCAATTAAAGTTGCACTCATATTAGCTCCTTAGAATAATCCTACAATCTTGCCTTCTTCATTGACATCAATATCAAAGGCAGCTGGTCTCTTAGGAAGACCTGGCATAGTAACGATTGCTCCAGTCAGTGCAACAACAAAGCCTGCACCTGCTGACACATATGCCTCACGCACAGTGATATTGTAATCTCTTGGTCTTCCAAGAAGAGCAGGATCATCAGAAAGTGAATACTGAGTCTTAGCCATACATACAGGGAGTTTTCCAAATCCCATCTCTTCGATCTTCTTAAGCTGGCGAAGGGCTGCTGGTGCAAAGTTTACACCATCTGCGCCATATATTTCTTTTGATACGGTAGTTATCTTATCCTGAAGAGACATATCATCAGGATAGATTGGAGCGTAATTAGATGGCTTGGTGTTTATTGTCTCGATAACTTCTTTTGCGAGAGCTTCTCCACCTTCACCGCCCTTAGCCCATACTTCTGAAAGGGCAAACTTGCAGCCTCTCTCCTCACAGAAGGCCTTTACATAATCCATTTCTGCCTGGGTATCTGTAAGGAATGCGTTGAGAGTAACTACTACAGGAACACCGTATTTCTGAATGTTTTCAATGTGCTTTTCAAGGTTAACGATACCTTTTTTAAGAGCCTCAAGGTTCTCTGTTCCAAGATCAGCCTTAGCAACACCGCCGTTGTATTTAAGGGCTCTTATTGTTGCAACAAGCACAACTGCATCAGGCTTAAGGCCTGCTATCCTGCACTTGATGTCAAGGAACTTCTCAGCTCCAAGGTCAGCACCAAAGCCTGCCTCTGTAACTGTATAGTCTGAAATGCTAAGAGCTGTCTTGGTTGCTCTTACTGAGTTACAGCCATGAGCGATATTTGCAAAAGGTCCGCCATGAACAATAACTGGTGTGTGCTCAAGAGTCTGAACAAGATTAGGCTTTATTGCATCCTTCAAAAGAGCTGCCATAGAGCCAACAGCATTTAAGTCTTTTGCTGTTACAGGCTCGCCGTCTCTTGTATAAGCAACGATTATTCTTGAAAGTCTTGCCTTTAAGTCGTTCATGTCGCTGGCAAGACAAAGAATAGCCATGATCTCTGAAGCAACTGTTATAACAAAATGATCTTCTCTTGGAACGCCATCTGCTTTGGCGCCAAGACCTACTACAATATTTCTAAGAGCTCTGTCGTTCATGTCCTCAGCTCTTTTCCAGATAATCTGTCTGGTGTCGATACCAAGTTCATTACCCTGCTGTATGTGATTATCGAGAAGTGCGGCCAAAAGGTTGTTTGCAGCAGTTATTGCATGAAAATCTCCGGTAAAGTGGAGGTTAAGGTCTTCCATAGGAACAACCTGTGCATATCCACCACCTGCAGCTCCGCCCTTAATACCAAAACATGGTCCAAGAGAAGGCTCACGAAGTGCAATTACAGTCTTGTAGCCAAGCCTGTTAAGTGCATCTCCAAGTCCTACGCTGGTTGTGGTCTTGCCTTCACCTGCGGGAGTAGGATTGATCGCAGTTACGAGAATAAGCTTGCCCTTCTTATTCCCCTGTACCTTTGAGAGGTATTCTTCCGTAAGCTTAGCCTTGTATCTGCCATAATACTCAAGGTCATCTTCGGTAATAGACAGCTTATCAGCCACCTCTCTGATGTGAAGCATCTTAGCTTCCTGTGCAATTTCGATATCACTCTTTACAGCCATTTACTCTCCTCCGTTTAAATAAGATTCAAACTCCGCTTTTGACATCAGTACTTTTCTGGGCTTGGTACCTTCCTCATCTCCAACTACTCCGGCTTCGCAAAGCTGATCCATGATCCTTGCGGCTCTGTTAAAGCCAATTTTGAACACTCTTTGGAGCATTCCAATCGAAGCCTTTTCTTTTTCTATGATTATGTTCCCTGCCTGAACAAAGTACTCATCTCTGCCTGAATCCGGATCGGAAGAACCAAAACTTCCGCCTCCTCCACCGGACTGGCTCTGCAGACTGTTTATCTGCATCTCAATTTCTTCGCTATATGAAGAGTCAATTTCCTGGTTTTTCAGGAAATCAGTAACTGCCTGTACTTCCTTGTCTGAAACAAACGCTCCCTGAACTCTGGCCGGTTTTGTGTAGCCTTGCGGGTAAAAGAGCATATCACCCTTACCAAGAAGCTTTTCTGCTCCGTTAATATCAAGGATTGTTCTTGAATCAACACCGCTGGACACTGCAAAAGCTATTCTGCTTGGCATGTTGGCCTTGATAAGTCCCGTAATGACATCTACTGATGGACGCTGAGTTGCGATTATCAAATGGATGCCTGCAGCTCTTGCCAGCTGAGTCAGTCTGCAGATGGCATCTTCTACCTCATTGGCAGAAACCATCATTAGGTCAGCAAGCTCGTCTACAATAACAACAAGCTGTGGAAGCGGCGGATTGTCAGGATCATTCTTCTCTGCAAGTAGCTTGTTATAGCCCTTTAAATCCCTTACGCCTGCATCAGCAAATTTCTTGTATCTGTTAGTCATTTCAGCCACTGCCCAGTTGAGGGCTGCAGCAGCCTTCTTAGGATCTGTGACAACAGGGATCATAAGATGTGGAATGCCGTTGTACACTGAAAGCTCCACTATCTTAGGATCGATCATGATCATCTGAACATCCTTAGGATCAGCCTTATAAATAAGGCTCATTATGATGGTGTTAATGCAGACAGATTTACCAGAACCTGTTGCACCTGCAATAAGAAGATGTGGCATCTTGGCAATATCTGTCACAACTGTCTTACCTGCTATATCCTTACCAACAGCGAAGGCAAGCTTTGATGAAAAGTTCTTGTATTCCTGAGACTCCAAAAGGTCTCTTAAAGCAACTGCCTGGTTCTCCTTATTGGGAACCTCTATTCCCACTGCCGCCTTGCCAGGAATTGGAGCTTCAATTCTGATATCACTGGCAGCAAGATTCATCTTGATGTCATCAGCAAGGGATACTATCTTGTTGACTCTCACTCCGGCTTCAGGCTGAAGCTCAAATCTTGTAACAGCAGGTCCCTGGCTTATATCAGTTACCGTAACATTTACTCCAAAGGTGCGCAGCGTCTCCTGAAGTTTAAGTGCCGTTTCTTTCAGCTGCCTTGCAGTATCTGCGTTCTTGTTCTTAACGCCCTTTTCAAGAAGTGAAAGTGGCGGGAATACATACTTTTTGTTGATAACCTTTTTATGCTTCTCGATTTCTTTTTCCATGCCTGGACTTGTGGTGTGAGGACCAGACCCAAGAGATGCTACAGAGCTTTTTGAAGCACCATTTATACTGGTATCAGCTCCTGAAGACTGAGATATGTGGTCCTGAGCATGAACTACATATTCACCATTCATGCCATTACCAAGGTGCTCTGCATGGATCGGTACATCTGGAAGCGGATCATGGTCGCCTTCTGGTTCCTCTGCGCTCTTTGCAACAAGTCTAATAGGAGCATTCTCTGTCTGTGGCTCCTCTTCCTCATCCTCTTCCTTTTCCTCTACATAAGACTCTTTATAAGAGTCTTTATAAGAATCTTTATACGAGTCTTTATATGAATCTTCGTAAATATCCTCGTCAGCACTGCTGATCTCATCAATTGCATTCTTTAAAGTGATCTCATGAATATCATCGTGAAACTCATCTTCATCAGGGATAAAGAGATTTTTATCTGCCTTTTCATCTTCTCCATGGATCTTTATCTTTTTATCTGGCAGTTCCTCGTCCTCTTCTTTTTTGAGCTCAGTATCCAGCATGACCCCTGCAACTTTTTTCTCCATGCGAAGGATCTTCTCATCTTCCTTTTGCTCAAGCATAAGGCGTCTTTCTTCCTCCACCTGGGCTCTTCGCTGTTCCATCTTTTCCCTGCGCTTTTCAGCGTAGTCCCTGTAGTTGTCAGCTTCCTGGCGGGTTCTGTCAATAATGCGCCTTCCACCCTTTTTAAGTCCTCCCACAAAGGAATGCTGGGTAAATACCACTATTGCTGCAATTGAAAGAAGCAGGATAAGCAGAACAGATCCCACAAGTGAAAGATACTTGTATGAAAGATAGGCAAGAGAACCGGCGAAAACGCCTCCACCATTACGATACTCACTGGCCTGAGAATATATCATTTTTATATCATAGGATTCCGCGGACTGAGGTCGTCCTGATAAAAGCTCCGCAATAATCCCCACAAGAAAGAAAAGAACAATTCCGGAGATTACCTTTCTTGTTGATGCGCTGGAGCCAAAATTGGCAATAGATATTACTACTGTGCCAAGGATAACAAGAGGTGCAACGTATGCTGTAATTCCAAACAAGCCAAACAAAACGCTGCTTACAGCGTTTCCAAAAGCACCACATATGCCAAAATTACATAGGAATAAAAAGATGGTAAGTGCC
>CAMVJI010000033.1 GCA_947167765.1 uncultured Butyrivibrio sp.
CTATCACCTGGATAACCACCAGTATTTTGTTCCTTATCTATTACATGATATACACTAAGAAAAAGGGAATAAGATGACTTTAAAAGGCGATTTGTGAGCTTTCACAAACCGCCTTTTTCATCAACATGATCATCCCTTATAAATACTTGATCTCGTAGGAAATATCATCCCCATCAATATTCAATATGATATAGCTTGGTCTTCTGCCCTCCTGCCTGGGGTACGAAAGGCTTCCGGGATTAAAGAGATACACTCCTCCTGCCTCTTTAGCCACAGGCCTGTGTGTATGGCCAAAAAACACCATTTGAGCTCCTCTTGAAAGGCCTTCTGCTCTGATGTTCTCAAGATCCATGGAAACCAGATAATGATGTCCATGGGTCAAAAATGCCCTGTGACCATCAAGAGTAAATTCAAGCTCTCTGCTTAAGTCCGAAAAGAAATCATTATTCCCTGCAACAAAATACACAGGGCAGTCTGCTGCCAGGGCGAACTTACCCTCAGAACCCTCGAAATCGCCACAGTGAATTATTCCATCAAGAGGCTCCTCTATATCCAGAACATCATAAAAATTCTTGTCGTGTCCGTGAGTATCGCTTACCACCAGGTACTTGTGCATTACTTGTTACCACCCTCAAAAGCCTCCCTCAGGAGCTTTTCCATCTCTCTAAGAGCTTTGCCCCTGTGGCTTATAGCATTCTTTTCATCAGCAGATATCTCTGCGCTGGTCTTACCATATTCTGGCAGGAAAAAGATTGGATCGTATCCGAAACCATTCTCACCTGCTATCTCATATCCTATTCTGCCTTCCATCTTGCCCAGTGTTCCAAGCATTTTTCCGCCAGGAAGACAAGCTGCTATGGCACATACGAATCTGGCACTTCTCTCTTCGCCTTCTGCGTCCTTTAATCTTTCGATGATGATCCTGTTCTTTTCTGTATAAGGTGTATCTTTTCCAAGATATCTTGCTGAATAAATGCCAGGTTCACCTCCAAGATAATCCACTTCCAGCCCTGAGTCGTCAGCAAGAACCACTGTCTCTTTTGCAGCCTCCGGGTCCTTTTCTTCAAGAAGCTTATATATTGCAGATGCCTTGATAGCGGCATTTTCTGAAAAAGTGGTGCCATCCTCCACAACGTCCTCAAAAACACCAGCTTCCTTCATAGAGAGAATCTCTGCGTCAAGATCTCCCAAAATTCTGCGAATTTCTTTCATTTTATCCTTGTTGCCTGTGGCAAATACTATTCTCATTCCATCACCTCAAACGCTTCCAAAATGCCATTATAGATGCCTTCTGCAGCCTTAGACTTATATAACTCATCAGAAAGCCTGTCTTCATCCCGGTTTCCATACACATTGCCAAGGCTGATCCTCGTAGCTGGTACAGGGCATAAGTCAAGGATCCCGTCTTCTTTTTCAGGAAAAACTCCCAAAACTTCTCCAGAGGTCCCCAGCGCGCATCCCTGCAGCAACACATCAGCAAACTCGGCATTAGACAGCCTTCTTAAAAAGAACTTGTCGTTGTAGTAGGCAGCCATTCCATTATAGGCCTCATCCTGCACTCCATCACAGGACAGCTCCACAAACAGATCTGCTCCAGAGTCCTCAATCAGCGCCTTTCTCTTTTCCATAGATGCGTCTGCGTCTGTCAGCCTTGTGAAATACAGCTTGATATCATGTTCAGCATCCTTGCCAGCAACTGTTTTTAGCAAAAGAGCTGTATCCAGCGTCACGTCTTTTTCAGAATAGCCATTACCCAAAGCGCCAGTATCACTGCTGCCTCCAGCTGGGTCCACAACGACAACATGCTCAAACTTATCCTTTGGCTTAAAGAACCTGACCTCGATGGTGCTGTTTTCTGTAAGTGCACTTTCGTTCACATACAGGTCATCCAGCTTAAAATCAAGGCTCACACTTCCAGTGTCATTTTCATTTATACAAACTGCACTCTCAAGAAGGGGCAGACTTGTCACAATGGGGTTATCCAGATAGAATCCCTCTTCCCTGCTGTCAATGTAGATACTAAGTTCATGGTCCATATACCGGTCTTCCAGCACGATGTTGTCTGAGCTTACACTCTTTGGAAGAGGAATGATGAGTGCATCTTCCTTGCCTTTTGGTACATTATCATCTATTAAAAGTGTATAAGCACTGTCGCTTTTTCCTCTGTCCACAGGAGCCCCAGCCGCATCTGTGATCATGATGTGCTTGGTAGCAGATCTTTGCAGCATAAGTGCTATTGAAACAGCAGCAAAGACAGAGGCTTTAATGGCGACTTTTTTCATCTCTTCATCAGTCATTTAAGTCTCTTTTCTCCTTGGAGGCTTAGGCCCCATGAACTGGTAAAAGTAAGTCTTTAGCATTCCGTTATATATCTTTCTGTTCTTGTCAGCCTTCCTGCCAATATACTTCTCAGCATCTTCGTAACCAGTGATCAGATACATTGACCAGGAATCAAGAGCCTTATATCTCTCGCCAATGGTTCTGTAGAGCTTTGGCAAAAGATCTTTATCCCCGATCCTCTCTCCATAAGGAGGGTTAGTTATGATAAAGCCGTACTTCTTTCTGTGAGAAAGATCCGCAATATCCCTGGTCTGGAAGTGGATCATATTCTCAACGCCGGCCTTTTTGGCATTTATTCTGGCAATCTCTATCATCTCTGGATCCAGGTCATACCCCTGGATATCCACGTCTATGTCAGTAATGATCTCATCTCTGGCCTCATCGCGAACGTCAGCCCAGTTCTCTTTTGTAATAAGGTGAGTCCAGCTCTCGGCGGTAAAATTCCTGTTCATACCTGGAGCAATGTGAGCCGCCATCATGGCCGCCTCAATTGGGATCGTGCCACTTCCACAGAATGGGTCCACCAGGATCCTGTCTGCATGCCATGGAGTTAAGGTGATAAGAGCTGCTGCCAGATTCTCAGCGATGGGAGCCTTGGACTCCAGCTTCCTGTACCCCCTCTTATGCAGGGAATCTCCTGTAGTATCAAGGGCAACTGTGACCTCATCCTTCATAAGGAACACTCTTACCGGATAGTCCTCACCATCTTCCTTAAACCAGTCAGTGTGATAGCACTGCTTCATCCGCTCCACCATGGCTTTTTTCATGATGGACTGGATATCAGATGGGGAAAAGAGCTTGCTCTTAACACTACTTGCCTTCTTAACCCAAAATCGTCCGTTTACCGGAATAAACTCTTCCCAAGGAAGAGCCTTGGTGCCCTGGAAGAGATCTTCAAAGCTCTCTGCATGAAAGCTTCCAACCTTGATAAGGATCCTCTCGGCGCTCCGAAGGCCTATGTTGGCGCGACAAACAGCGTCCGGGTCTCCCTCAAAGGTAACTCGGCCGTCAGCCACCTCGGTAATATCATATCCTAAGTCGATTATTTCTTTTTTTAATACTGCCTCCAGGCCAAAATGGCATGGGGCAATCATTTCAAATCTCATCATACTCACTGATTATAGCATACTTGGTGGGGATAGCGAAACAGCCCCGGAGATGTTAATCCGAGGCCGTTTCTAAAGTATAATGAATGGGATGCAGTAAAAGCTTTATTTGTATTACTTAAAGATGTGGAAAATTGCTGCAACTATTTTTGCCAAAAATCCAGTCTTAGCAGCAATTGCTACTGCTGCAACTACGACTACTGCTGCTCCTGTGACAGGAATCACTGGTGAAACAGGTCTGCCAGGTGTTACAGGTGTATCTGTTGTAGGTGTCTGATCGTCAATAATTGTCTGCTGGTCATCATTGCCTCCTGCAGTGTTATCTGCAGTCTGGTTGTCACCTGTTGCAGTGTTGTTGTCACCGCTTACTGCAGAAGAGCCATTGCCTGCTGAAGCAGAACCATTGTTGTTACCAGTGTTGCCACCTGTTGTTTCTGTTCCAGTGCCTGTGTTTCCATCGGTTGTTGTGCCTGTACCTGTAGAAGTTCCTGTGCCTGTAGAAATTTCTGCACCTGTAGATATTCCTGTACCTGTAGAAACTTCAGCACTTGCAGAAGTTCCTGTGCTTGCAGAAGTTTCCTCGCTTGCAGATGAACTACCCTCAGAGCTTGAACTTGAGCTACTGCCGGATCCGCTTGATGAGCTTCCTGATCCAGAGCTGCTGCCTGATCCATTCCCTGATTCGCTGTTGTTTCTACTTTCTTCAGCGTTCAGTTTCTCTTCATCCTTGTCAGCAGCCTCAGATGATCCATCAATGTCTCTCTCGGAGCTGATGGCTTCGTAGTCACCGCCAAGGTCAGCCGCGATGTCTTTTGCATCAAGACCGGCACCTGCAAGAGCTGCAAGACCTGTCTCGGAGAGCTTCATGAAGTCGCCAAGATCGATGGAACCGTCAGCATTTCTAAGTCTCTCAGCAACCGCAATGGGATCCTGAGCATCTGCTTTAGGTGCACTAAGTGATACGAACCAGTCAGCTGTTACTTCAAGTCCGTCCTTATTTGCAGACTTTCCATCCTGCCAGAAGAAATTCAATGTTCCATAGATATTGTTTTCATCCTGTGTTCCCTTAGGTTTGATGTTCTCATTTGTTCCCGTATTCTCTGTCCTGAAGGACATAACACCGTCTACGTAGTAATTTGTGTTAGCTGTATCGTTTGTGTAAAGTGCAACGTTGTTAGAGCCGTTGTTGAAGGAAGTTGAGTTGTAAACCTGGATGTCAGGTCCGGAGTTAGAATCAATACCCTTAGCCTTGTTGTCCCATGCTACAGAGTTGATGAGCTTGTGGTTTCCTGCAATGCTGGAACCACCCATCTTGAATCCGTTACCGTTTCCTTCATTCTTTCCATCAACCCCGTAGCCGTTGTCAAAGGCTACACAGTTCTGGATCGTCACCTGACCGATGGAACCTGTCTCCACCTTGGCAAAGAGATCCCAACCGTCATCAGCGTTGTTGTAAGCAATACATCCATCAAATACGATGCCTTCGCCACATGTGAGCTTAGCTGCAAATCCGTCCGCATCCTCGTAACCCGCATCTGCATTGCTGTAAGATGTGCAGTTAAGGATCAGGTCGTATGAAGGCCAGAGCTCTGCGCTATCTGATGAGAGATATCTGCTTACCTGAATACCTGTGTTTCCGTTCTCGTATGTACGGATATCCTTAAGAGTGATATGACTTCCGGATACCTGGATACCTTTCTGTGCATTTGCAGACTTGGTGCAGTCAATACCTTCTATGTACCAGTAATTACCTGCAAGGATAAATCCTGCGCACTTTCCGCCAAAGTCGAAGATTGCTCTCTCGCCATCAGTTACCATTCTGATTGGCTTATCAGGTGTTCCGTCAATCCCTCTGTCAATTTTAACTGTGCTTGAAAGGTTATAGGTTCCGCCTGCAAGTACAATTGTCTGACCAGGCTGCACATACTTAACAGCTGTGTAGATGTCTACAGGATCAGCCTTAGCTCCCTCTCCATCAGCCTTTCCACTTGGCGTTACATATATTTTTTCATCATTATTGATAGTCTCAAACTTAACTACATGATCAAACTCAGTAGCCTCATAGGATGAGAGCTTCATGTAGGATTTTCCTTCAGGGTTAAAGAACTCATCAGGTATGAATTTTACAGAAAACTTGTTGTCACCCTTATTAAGTCTGGTCACAACTGATAACTGCTCATTTGCCTTAACTGGCTGAGCTGTTACAAGCTCTTTTCCCGCAGGATCAGTGATCGTGATAACTCCATCAGCGTTGCCAACAAATGCAAGCTCGTATCTTGCTGTATTTGAATATGTGGCAGAAACCACCTTATAGTTAGGAGCCACATATTCTGTAGGTCTCTCCTCAGCAGGAGCATCATCCTCAGGATCGATCAGTGTAAGTTCTACATCACTAAAGCTTGCCTTAAAGGTTCTTGATGCAAAGAATCCGATATATACATTGTCTTTATCGAGCTGAGAAAGAGCCGCTGTATCGTAGAACTTTCTAGTCATAAGAACATTGTCGTTATCATCAAGATAGCTTACAAAGTATCCTGTGTTGTTCTTCTGGATACGAAGCCTTACCCTTGTGATAGGATCTGCCACTGTTCCCTGGGCCGTTCCTGCCGACTCTTTTCCAAAGAGATTATATGTACCTGTTCCGTTTACAGCACAGGATGTCTCAAGAGGATACATCTTACTGGAGAACTCTCCGTTAATTGCTTCTGTATCACCAGCCTCAATACGTGAAAGGTTATCATTTGTGACCCCAACCTTCTCCTGAGTGCCAAGTCCATTCTTCATTGTAATCTTGGTACCGGTCTCATCGAAAGTAAAATCACCCTTTTCCTGATCATAATAGTACTCAACCTTTGTTCCCAAAGCCATGTATGAGTTATTCCAGAACGCACTGGCGTCGCCATTTACACCGACTCTGTCGGCAGCCATGATGCCAAAGCCTTCCTGGCCGTTTGTAAATGCCCAGGTATCGATGGTTGCTGTTGCAGTAAATGTAAAGTTCTTTTCAGAAGGAACTGCTGTGTAATAAAATGCCAGTCCGTCTGTTGATTTCGGCACTATCTTACCTTTATTGTTAAGATTCCAGACAGTTATTGATCCGTCATCATTTTCAGCATATCCGCTGTCTTTTTGGGCTTTTGAAACACCACTACCGAATGCTGAGAATACCCATTCACGTTCTGACTCTTCAGTTACTTTGATATCTTTAGTTGAAGCATCGGACTCATCTGTAACAGTCTTTCCGTCTTCATCGCGATCGCGCTTAGCAACCACTTTAATCTCATAAGTGTCGCCAACATTAAGTCCAACAAAAGTATATGAGTACTCTGTCTTAACGTTATCAACAACTTCGCTTGGATGGTATGTAGCTTTTGAACCCCCTGAGTTTGTCTTATTTGTTGCATAAATTGTATATTCTGTTGCCTCTGCTACAGAGTAGAACTTAACCTGTACTTTGCCGTTGCCTTTATTAACAACACTCTTAAATGCAGGTGCTGTCAGAGGGTAAACAAAGCCGATCTTCTTTTCATTACTTGTCTTCTCTTCTTCCTCACCATCTCTTTTAAGAGTTGCCACAAAATGGTATTCTCCCGATTTTGTA
Source organism: uncultured Butyrivibrio sp. (assembly GCA_947167765.1). Taxonomy (GTDB): domain Bacteria; phylum Bacillota; class Clostridia; order Lachnospirales; family Lachnospiraceae; genus Butyrivibrio. Next base: position 7,048 of record CAMVJI010000033.1, read on the forward strand.
GGAGAAATTTCAAATGTAAATTCATCTTTCTCGGCAATAGATTTAGTTTTTTGAACCGACTGATCATCAGCATCGAGGCAATCCAGCTCAAGACTGTCTCCGCCATCTACACCAATAACAGCCTTAACAGTAATAACAACCTTGCCATCATCGCCCTCTTTAAGTGCAACACTTTCGATAACAGGACTTTCAACTTCGCTCCAGTCAGCTCTTACTACTTCTGTAGGAGTGCCATCTGTAACCTTAACTTTAAAGATATAGTTATTGTTTATATCACCGCCGAGGTAATAGGTTCCTGCAGCAGAAAGCTTAAATTTCGAGATGTATGCAGCATTCGCAGCTGCCTCAGCTTCAGAAGTAGCAACAGCCTCTCCTCTACTGTTTAGTATTGTCATCTGGCGGCCTGCGCCTCCGCATGCCCACCAAACTTCTACTGTAGCTTCTGAAGATGTAGTGAACCTGATAGCATTCTTATCTGTGGTAGCCTTGCCACCAAAATTAATTCTCACGTCAGATGCGTAGCCATCTTCCCATTTTTTTGAACTTGTATCGACCTTTGACTTAACGCTGTAGATAAGGGTGAAGTAATCATCAGTTCCAGCCATTTCAACAGCTCCGTCAGCCTTTTTACCTGCTGCAAATCCCGTAAGATTTTTCGCCTCAAGCACATACGTGCTGCTTGTGGCTGTTTCTCCGCCTGCTGCCTGATCATCCTGATATTCTGTATCAGGTCTTTCACCATCATAGTACGAAGGAATCCAGGAGCTGCTTAAATAGTCTTTTACAGAATATCCGTCTGCACTTTCAAGAACATAGTTCGCTGCAGTTCCCTGCCTATCAGTTCCTATATTGGCAGCAACTCTTCCACTGAGATCAACAGCTGTACCGTCAGTAAGAACTGTTCCAAACTCATGTAATCCGCTGTTAAGAGACGGAACTGTATTCATGGTGGTCCAGCCCTTTTCATTTATGAGTTCACTCTCAACCACTGTATTGATAAAAGCTACTTTTTCAGTACTGGTGCCCCAAGGTCTTCCAAGATATGTGCATGTAGCAGTTTTTATAGCATCTCTTTTATCTGTCATCACTTTGCAATGGTTAAAGAGATATCCCTTGTCTGCTGAGCCCTTGCTTGCAACAATTACAAGATCACTTGCTGCTTTGTCTGAAAATCCATAGAGCACAAGGCTGCAATTATCGAATATTGCATTGCCATCACCACAGATAAAATCTGTCGTTCCCTCTATAGTGCAATTATAAAAATATGAGTACTCGTTCGCATCACCGGTATAAAGAGTATCCTGACTGCTAATGAAATTACAGCTGTTAAACTCTATGTTTTCCGCTCCTCTGTTGTACAGAGCGCATGCCCTCTCTTTCGACTTATAGAGCGTAGGATCTGCTCCGCTTGCAGTTCTGTCAAGAAGGCTTCCGGACTTAGCAATGTCCTGCTTTTCTGTTTCAGTTATGTAGTAGTTAAAAGAGTTTTCAAAAGTTATATTCTCAGCCTTAAAGCCTGTAGCAGTGCTCTTAAGGTTTACAGTAGATCCCCAGTTTCCTGGAGTCTGGCCTATTGTAGCGCTCTCATATCTGTTAACCGCATGAGCCTCGTTATAAAACAGATGATTCTTATCTATGCTTGTATCAAGATATGCGCTGTAGTATGAATCACCGCCAAGACCGTAATACCAGCTGATAGTTGATCCTGATTCAAGACCGCTTTTCAGAGTAATGTCAGGCACATCAACAACTACCTGCTCCTGATAGTAATCATCATTGAGAATAATGGTCACGCCCTGACCTGAAGCACGGTCCATACGTTTGATCGCATCAAGTGCATCATAAATTGTAGTGTAGTCGCTTCTTTTTTCACCTACTGATACAGTCTCTTTGTAGGCTACAGAAGGCTTCTCTGATGTATCCTTGAGATACATCATCTCATTTACATTGGCGCCGTCCACCTCAAAGTGCTCATAAGGCACAAACTCTCCGGTAGTAGTAATGTCTGTTACTTCATATACGCCATCGCGAACTTGAATGGAAAATTCGCTGTCACTTATACCATCAAAAGAATATGTGTATTCATCATCCAGATTCTTAACAGTAATAGCAGTTACTCCATCGACAGCTTTCAAATTATGTGTAACAGCTTTAAGTGTTACCTCATGAAGTTCCTTTGGTGTTACGTTGATTGCAACTTCCGCATCATCAACTTCATTTATTATCTGAGTGCACTCATAATCATTGGCACCCTTAAGTTCAATTGAATACTTTTCACCTGGAAGAATAACTGCGTTATATGTGTAGTTATGATCATCCTCTGATTCCAGTGTGACGTTCACTTTATCAAGAGTGCTCTTTGCAGGTACAAGATTGACACCAAAACTATCTTTTAATACCGGGTTTGCATTATCGAGCTTGTTGATAGTGAGCTTGCCACTGATCCTGATTGTGTTCTGAGCGACAACTACAAAATCTTTTTCTTTGTTCTTGTCATTGCCCCTAGTAAGATCCAGGATATTGCCATCATCAGATGTCTCAATTGCATAATCAAAGGTTCCTGATGTTGAAACGATGTACTCAAATCCATTTGGAAGACTAACAGAGTATTCGCCATCTGTCACATCACATTCAACTACCTCTTCAGTCTGTGTGTTTTTGAACTTAAGTCCAGAGACAAATTCAGCGCCATCTCCAGAGAGGCTTCCTGATACATCAACTATAGTTACTGCATCAGTCTCTACAAGTTCAATGCTTGCCACCTTAAAGTTGCCATGGGAATACAGAGGAATAAAACGTCCCTCGATGCTTCCAGCACTAGAAACCACGTAATCCTCAAGATCAGCTTTAAACGTAACAGACTGGTGCTCAGTATCACCCTTGTCATCAACCAGCTTTACATCTGAGTCATAGCTTCCTACAGTCACATATCTTGACGCATCAGAGTCTATAGGACTTACCGTGATAGTAATAACGTTTGTATCATCCAAAACAGGAAGATAGACAACACCTGTAGTATCAGCTGTAGAATTAGTTTTTACATTGAGGTCTTTTCCGGAATCAAGGACAACCCTTCCGCTTCCTCCTCCAACAACAATCCCTTTTATAGAGTCTCCGGAAGCTGTTGTCTTTCCAGTGTTTTTTGATGTTCCGAAATTCCATTTGCTATAAGTTGACTTGATCCCATCATTTTCTGAGGTCTCTTGCGTAAAGTCCACAAGCTGATCAAGTTCCGATGTAGTTTCAGAAACTGTCATAAAGGTAAGCGCCTCTACAGGACTCACCTCTTTAATGCTATTCGTATTTACACCAGATAATTCGTTTGATACAGCTTCTGCCTCAACTTCATCTTCAGATTCTGTCTTTTCAGTCTCTGTCTTTTCAGTCTCTGTCTTTTCAGTCTCAGTTTTTTCAGTTCCTGTAGTCTTCGCGGTCTCTTCAGTTCCTGAAGTTCCCGAAGCTGCAGAAGCTTCATCAGTTTCCGTCTTCTTTTGCTCACCATCTTTTGCCAAAGATACCTCGTCAAGATCTTCGACATCAGAACCGTTGGCCTGAGACTTTGCATCAATCTCCGCCTCCGCCAAAGCCATACCTCCTGGCAGTGTCATAGACAAATTGGAGAAAGTCATTGCAACAGTAAGCACTGCAGCAAAGACCTTCGCTCCAATCCTGCCCCCTTTACCTTTTCGTACCATAGCGCTCCTCCCAATTGATCCCTTAGTACTTGGTTTATAGTTTTTTAATAATGTAAGTGCTTACATTATTATTGAACGTGGATTTATCTTAACATATGCACTTTAGCGAAAACAAGAGAAAATCGCAAGAAAATTTCAACATTTTGCCTAATTAATTAACAAAATTTCCTGGGCGAATTTGTGCATATTTTCGTGTTAGCGGTTTCACGCGGTACAAGTTATTGGTCATAATTTTAGATTATTTTTATATTTTTCAGTTTCCATGCGGTTTAGGGGGAACAATAATCAGAGAAAAATAAAATGAAAATGAAAAAGCGATCACACCAAATGATGTAATCGCTTCTCACTTATAGATGTGCGTGACAGGATTCGAACCCACGACCTTCTGGTCCGTAGCCAGACGCTCTATCCAGCTGAGCTACACGCACATGTGCCGATATTGGCAACAAAAAACATTATAGTAAACCCATGACTCTTTGTCAAGGATTTTATTCTAGGCATCTTTTTCTGCCTGCTCGGCAGCTTTAGTCTCAGCAACCAGCTTTTCCATGTCCTGTCTTGCAAACTCAAAGCAGGCCAGAAGCTTTTCTGAGAAGACACCACACTCGCCGTCTTTGATCATCTCATAGGCTCTGTCCAGAGGATATGCAGATTTGTAAACACGGTCGCTTACAAGGGCGTCGTAAACATCCGCAAGAGCTGTGAGCTGAGCTCCTATGGAGTTCTCATCGCCCTTAAGTCCGTCAGGATAACCACGTCCATCATATCTTTCGTGGTGATGCCTGCAGATATCCAGACACATTTCGTAGTACTCCTTGTCCTGGACATCCTTTAGCATCTCAATTATCTCACTGCCACGGGTGGTGTGAGATTTCATTACTTCAAATTCCTCGTTTGAGAGTCTTCCTGGCTTTAAGAGAATTGAATCAGGAACTGAAATCTTGCCTATATCATGCATGGCAGAGGCCTGGGTTATAACATCAATAAGATGAGGGTTAAGCCCCAGCTCAGGGTAATTGTTCATGGCAGTGATAGCCAGTATCCTTACAAATCCCTTGATCCTCTTGATGTGATAGCTGGACTCCATGCTTCGAAACTCAACGATAGTTGCAATGGTATCAATTACCTTCTCGTTGCTTCCACGAAGCTTCTCTTCCTGTTTCTTAAGATATACAAACTGCTTTTTAAGTACTCTTGTCTGATCCTCTACCTGATCTTCAAGGTTGTTCTTGTGATCATATAGCTCGATGTTTCTTGAAACACGCCTGTCTACAATAACCGGGTCAAAGGGCTTGTGAATAACATCAGCAGCGCCCTTCTGGTAACTTGTACGCTCAGCCTCAGTGGATGTGTCTGCAGTGATCATAAGGACAGGGATACGTTCATTGAGGTTATCTCTCTTTTCCATCTCCTCAAGTACGGCGTAGCCATCCATTTCAGGCATGACAATATCCAGAAGAATTGCAGCAAGCTTGCCGTCATTTTCTTCCATCATTTTGATAGCCTCGAGGCCGTTTCCGGCCTCAAGGATATTGTACTTATCTTTGAAGATCTCAGCCAAAATACCTCTGTTGATCTCGTTGTCATCAACTACAAGTATTGAGCGATCAGGCATATAAAGCCCTCCTATCTCATCTTTCCACGATAGCTGCGCATCCCATTCCACCGCCTACGCACAGTGTTGCAAGACCTTTCTTTGCATCTCTTCTTTGCATCTCATAAAGAAGTGTAACAAGGATCCTGTTTCCAGAGCATCCAACAGGATGTCCAAGAGCAATGGCTCCTCCGTTCACGTTAAGTACGTCATTGCTAAATCCAAGGTCATGCTGAACAGCTACAGACTGAGCTGCAAACGCCTCATTAGCCTCGATAAGATCAAAGTCTCCAATTGAGTAACCAGCTTTTTTCATAACCTTCTGAGTTGCTGCAACAGGTCCGATACCCATGATGCTTGGCTCAACGCCTGCAAGCTCTCCCGCGATCCATGTAGCCATAGGCTTAACGCCGAGCTCTTTTGCCTTCTCCTCGCTCATTACGATGATGGCAGAAGCTGCGTCGTTGATACCCGAAGAATTGGCTGCTGTTACAACTCCGCCGTCCTTTTTGAACGCCGGCTTAAGATGTGAAATGCTATCTACTGTAACGCCTTTTCTTGGGCCTTCATCTGTATCGAAAATTATGGTCTCTTTCTTTTTCTTTATCTCAACTGGAACGATCTCGTCCTTAAACTTGCCCTCTGCTATGGCCTTCTCAGCCTTGTTCTGAGACCATGCTGCAAACTCATCAAGCTGCTGCCTTGTAAGGTGCCACTGCTCTGCGATATTCTCAGCTGTGATACCCATGTGATATCCGCCGAAAGCATCAGTAAGAGCGTCCTTGATCATGGCATCCTGAAGCTCTCCAGATCCCATACGATAGCCGAAACGACCCTGCTGCATAAGATAAGGAGCCATTGACATGTTCTCCATACCACCTGCAACAATGATATCGGCGTCGCCCATTCCAATGAGCTTTGCTGCCAGATTTACGCAGTGAAGTCCTGATCCGCAAAGGACGTTGATGGTTGTAGCAGGAACCTCAACAGGGATACCTGCATTAATTGCTGACTGTCTTGCGGGATTCTGTCCAAGTCCAGCCTGGATAACGCATCCCATGTATACTTCATCAACCTGTTCGGGTTTAACACCCGCTCTTTTAAGAGCTTCCTTTATAACTATTGCGCCAAGAGCGGGAGCAGGAGTTGTTGAAAGAGCTCCTCCCATGGTTCCAATTGCTGTTCTGCATGCACCTGCAAGTACTACCTTCCTAGCCATTTTTACCCTCCAGTTTCTTTGATTTGTTTTATAGTAAAAAGAGATATCGTGATAAGTACAAATACTCACGATACCCCTTTATTTTAACACTTTAAAATATCTTACTCAACGTAGTAGTGTTAATTATTTATCAGTTTTATATTCTTTTTATCTTCTTGAAAGAGACAGTGGAAGCTCCAGACCATGGCTTTCCAAAAGCTCTTTATCCTTTAAGATCTCATCTGCACTTCCGTCCGCAATTATCCTGCCTTCATCAAGAAGTACCACTCTTTTGCAGGTGTCCATAATAAAGTCAAGGTCGTGGGAAGTTACGATCTTTAAAGCATTTATCTCATTTAAGATCTTTATCAGATTCCTTCGGTTTCTTGGATCCAGCGCGATTGATGGCTCATCCATGATGATTATGTCAGGCTCCATTGAAAGGATAGTGGCGATAGCTGCAAGCTTTTTCTCGCCTCCTGAAAGATTGTAGTTGTGCCTTGTGCGAAGGTCAGTCATGTGAACCTTTAAAAGAGCTTCATTCACCCTTCTCTCAACTTCCTCTGGCGGAAGGCCGTAGTTTGTGGGGCCAAATGCCACGTCCTCCTCCACAGTTGAAAGAAACAGCTGGCTGTCTGAATCCTGGAAGACATATCCGATATGCTCTCTTATGTGGCTTAAGTTCTTTTTATTGACAGCATGGCCAGCCACTTCCAAAACGCCCTGGTAGTCCAGCTTAAGTCCCACAAGGAGCTTCATAAGAGTTGATTTTCCGATTCCGTTAGCTCCAATGATCCCTATGCTCTCGCCGTCGTGGGCAGTAAGGTTTACACCGCTAAGTACCTCTTCCCCCTTTTCATAGGAGAAATGAAGATCCTCTATTTTTAAAATTTCACCTTTGGCTCCAGTATGCATCCATGTTCCTCTCTTAGTAGAAGTGCCTTAAAAGTATAAACAAAACTATCCAGATAAACGGATAAAGAAAATCCCTGGCACTTACGATTTTTCTTTTCACCCTGAAATCTCCGTTAAAACCTCTTAGCGTCATGCTCTCGTAGACTGCGCTTGCCCTGTCCATACTTCTTAAAAGCCACTGTCCCACAAGGCTCCCCCAGGCGCTGTAATGAATGCCTTTTTGCTTTGGAGCCCTTAGCATGTAAGCTGTTGTGATCCTGTCAGCCTCGGCTCCCATCAGTCCGAAGTATCTATAGATCAGCATGATCACTATGACAATGATCTTAGGAACATGAAGGCATCTAAGTGCATAGCAGATCTCTTCTATAGAGGTTGTGGCTATCAGGATGTAGGCAGACAGCACTGAGAAAAGACCTTTGAGCATCAAAGTCAGCATCGATATCACGCCGCCGGTTACCGGTATCTGATTTCCAAATGCCGCGATGGAAAAGAGCTCCTTCCTGTCAAAAATTGGGTTGAACACGCCAACAAACAACACCAGTGGAAGTATGAGCCTCATGCGGTAGAGTCCGTCCTTTAGTGACAGATCCCCAACAATGAAACAAAACGCCGGAAAGACCGCCATCACAAGCAGCTTATCCATTGCGTACTTGTCAAAGGATGCCACAACAAAGATGTATATAACGCAAACAAGCAGCTTTCCCAGAGGATGAAGCTTGTTCATCCAATGGGAACGCTGCTGCAGGTTTTGAAGTTTATTAAGTTCTCTTATATTATCTTCAATCTGCTTCATTTTTCTTAAAGAACTTAAACAGGTAACAAGCACCAACTGTCACAAGGACCACCACAAGAGATCCTGCGATACCGGAAAAGCTTGTTCCCACAGCTGACTCGCTGTTTTTAAATGCATAATCAGGAAGTAGTGATGTTGTCTCCTGGATGCCTGCTGCTGTATCGTAAGCACCGCCTTCAGCCTCAAGCTCAGAAGTTCCAGCAACCTGCTCCATAGACCACTCAAGACCATCCGGGAATGCTGATGCGAAAAGAGATACAACTCCGCCACAGATAGCTGCTGCCACAGCAACTGCAATGACAGTATTCTTAAGGCTGAGCTTTCCTTCCTTTTTCTCAGAACTCTCTCCTACGCCCCACAAAAGCTCAGGTCTTGCCTCATATACAAAGATAAGGACTGCAGTAGTGATAAGTCCCTCTACAAAACCAATTGCCAAATGGATTGGCTGCATCGTTGCAAGGAATACTGAAAATGGGAGTTCTGTAACACCAGAAGCAAGGGTTTCTAGAGTAACTGAAAACGCTCCAAGCTGCAGTGTAAGAACGCATCCAAGTATTGATGCCAAAGCTATCTTAGCCCTGCTTGCTCCCTTCTTCATGATAGGCTTCCAGATAAGAAGCGCTCCTATAAAACACCCGTAAAATGCCATGTTCCAGACATTACATCCAAGAGCCAGTAGTCCACCGTCTGCAAATAGCAGGCACTGAACCAGCAGCACTCCTATCATTGTAAGAAATCCAGCGTAAGGTCCAAGAAGAGCGGAGAGCATCATGCCACCGCACAGATGTCCTGAAGAACCTGTTCCTGGAATTGTAAAATTGAGCATCTGAGTTGCAAAAACAAATGCTCCCATAACTCCCATTACAGGAATCTTCTCAGGGCTTGCTTCCTTTCTTACCTCTTTAACTGATACTCCTGCTGCCGCAGTAGATAAAACGTACATTGTTCCAGCAACTGCTGGTGCCACAAGGGCGTCTGCCATATGCATAAATATTTCCTCCCACCAATACTGTTATAGATGTGATAAAAAGCGCTTGTTAAGCAGCTTGTGCTAATTCACAACTATGAGTATAGATAAAGAAACAGGGCGTCACAAGCCCCCCTGGGGGTTCTTTTTATGCAAAAATCTATTATTTTTGTTTTTTATTTTCAAAAAGCTCCCTGATAGCCTTGTCGTATGGCGCTCTAAGCACTCCATACTCAGTTACTATACCGGTTATAAGCTCGTTGTCTGTAACGTCGAATGCAGGGTTATAGACCTTGACTCCATCTGGCGCCATCCTCTCGCTGTACCACATTTCTGTGACTTCCTCAGGTTTCCTCTGCTCAATGTTTATCTGATCTCCGGTAGGAGTATTTATATCAATTGTTGATGTTGGTGCGCATACATAAAATGGAACATTGTAGCGCTTTGCAACTGTAGCTACCATGCTGGTTCCGATCTTGTTGGCAGCATCACCGTTTGCAGCAACTCTGTCACATCCAACAAATATGGCGTTTACAGCTCCTGTTTTCATAAGCGATGCTGACATATTGTCGCAAAGAAGCGTTGTATCAATACCTGCTGAGTGAAGTTCAAATGCAGTGAGCCTTGCTCCCTGAAGGAGAGGCCTTGTCTCATCGCAGTACACCTTGATATTCCAACCCTTCTCATGGGCAAGATACATAGGCGCTGTGGCTGTTCCATACTTGCAGGTTGCAAGCTGTCCAGCGTTACAGTGTGTCAAAAGCCCGTCTCCATCCTTTATCAGAGTAAGACCATTTTCGCCGATGCGCCTGCAGACGTCGATGTCTTCTGCCTTGATGCGCTCTGACTCCTCCTTCATCTCCTTTAGGACTGTGCTAAGGTCAAAAGAAGCGCCGTCCTTTGTAACGCTCTTTACATGTTCTTCCATTCTCTTTAAAGCCCAGGAAAGGTTAACTGCTGTGGGTCTTGAGGAATTAAGGTAATCACTCTTTTCCTTGAGCTCCTTCATGAACTCTTCATAGGAAGCAGCCTCTGAATGCTTCATAAGAAGGTATAGACCAAAACCTGCTGTGACACCAATTGCAGGTGCACCTCTTACCTGCAAAAGATAGATTGCATCCCAGATCTCTTTTGCCGTGTGAAGCCTTATGATCTCTATCCTGCCAGGAAGCAGGGTCTGATCAATTATCTCTATGGCGTCGTCCTCATCAACAAGGGCTACTGTCTCGTAGTCTAATATACTTTTCATGTTCATCTCCCAATTTGTATATAACTAAGTAATTTCGTTTCAAAGCATAGACCATTATAGCATGAAAAAACCGGCATCAGAATAATCCGATGCCGGTTTTGAATGATTTGAATGATTCCATTAATACAAGGAAGTTACTCCTCACTGCGTTCGAACTAGACTCAAAAGGACTTCGTCAAGTTCTCTCAGCCCTTAGCTGCAAGTTCTTCCTTAAGTCTCTTTGTAAGAGCAGGAACAACCTTGTTAAGGTCGCCAACGATACCATAATCAGCTACATCAAAGATAGGAGCGTTCTCATCCTTGTTGATAGCGATGATGATGTCTGACTCTTCCATACCTGCAACGTGCTGGATAGCTCCAGAAATACCAATTGCAAAGTAAAGAGCAGGACGAACTGTCTTACCTGTCTGTCCAACCTGAAGATCCTTTGGCTTCCAGCCAGAATCAACAACTGCACGTGAGCAGGAAACTGTTCCGTTAAGAACCTCTGCAAGCTCATCAAGAAGCTTGAAGTTCTCAGGTGAACCAACTCCACGTCCGCCTGATACAAGGATCTTAGCAGCCTGGATATCAGCTACTGCTGAAGTTTCTTTTACAATCTTAACGATCTCTGTGTAGCAGTCGTTCTTCTCAAATCCAGGATTGTAATCAACAACCTCTGCCTTAGCACCCTTGATAGGATCGATCTTCTGCATAACACCAGGACGAACTGTTGCCATCTGAGGGCGGAACTCTGGGCATGCGATGGTAGCGATTGTGTTTCCACCAAATGCAGGACGTGTCATAAGGAGCTGTTTGTGCTTCTGCTCTACGCCTTCCTTAGGCTCAAGAGGGAAGTCTCCGATATCAAGCTGTGTACAGTCAGCTGTAAGTCCTGTATGTACTCTTGATGATACTCTAGGTCCAAGGTCTCTTCCGATAGCTGTTGCGCCAACAAGAAGGATCTCAGGCTTGAACTCCTTGATAACAGATGCAAGAGCGTGTGTGTAAGGCTCTGTTCTGTAATCCTTAAGTTCAGGATCATCAACTACGATTACTCTGTCTGCGCCGTACTCAGCAAGCTTGTCAACAAGACCTTTAACATCGCTTCCAAGAAGTACTGCAGTTACTTTTTTCTCATCAAGATCTTCTGCAAGATTTTTTGCTTTGCCCAGAAGCTCAAGAGCGATACTTGAAAGCTCATTATCTACCTGCTGAGCAAATATAAATACACCTTTATATTCTTCTAAAGACATGACTCTTCTCCTTTATTCTGAAAATTTACTATTGATACGTGATATACGCATGGCTCCGCATCACTCAGATAACGTGCTTCTCTTTGAGCTTGCCTACAATGTAGTCAACTGCTTCATCAGGTGAATCAG
>CAMVJI010000034.1 GCA_947167765.1 uncultured Butyrivibrio sp.
TTGTAGGAGAAATGAACTTAAGGTTTCTTACATGTGCGAAGTGGATCCTGCCCTCGAGTGCTCTGATCATATGAGGAAGGTCATTTTCGAGACTTGTTCCGTAAGAGCCTGAACAGAAGGTTACTCCGTTGTGCACGTCATCAACTGCCTTCATGAGCTTTAGGATGTTCTTTTCGTTGTTGATGATCCTTGGAAGGCCAAATACTGACCATGCTGGATCATCAGGGTGGATAGCCATCTTGATATCGTACTTATTGCAGACTGGCATGATGGCCTTAAGGAAGTAAACGATGTTCTCAAAGAGCTTATCTTCGTCAACGTCCTTGTAGATCTGGAAAAGCTCTTTTACCTTGGCCATTCTCTCTGGCTCCCAGCCTGGCATTACAGTGCCGTTCATCTCGCCGGAGATTGACTCGAACATCTTCTCAGGGTCGATGGCGTCAATAGCTTCCTGGGTGTACGCAAGAACGGTAGAACCGTCCTCTCTTTTTCTTGCCAGCTCAGACCTGGTCCAGTCGAATACTGGCATGAAGTTGTAGCAAACCATGTGGATGTCTTCCTTACCAAGGTTCTCCAGGGTCTTGATGTAGTTGTCGATGTGCTCATCTCTGTCAGCTGTTGCTGCCTTGATGGCATCAGATACGTTAACTGACTCGATACCTGCAATATGCATATTCTCTGCAGCCACGTCAGCCTTTAAGGCCTTGATCTCGTCCTGTGTCCAGAGCTCACCTGCCTGTTTATTGTAAAGTGTTGTAATAACTCCTGTAACGCCTGGAATCTGCTTGATCTGCCAAAGCTTAACAGTATCAAACTCTTTTCCGTACCAGCGAAGTGTCATCTCCATAAATAAATACCTCCGTAATAGGTGCTTGTTTTTTCGTTATATATACTTTACGTTCTGGGAAAAGAGATTTGAATAGAATTTATTGTTGCAGACATTGCAAAAATTGTTGTAGAATTCTGGCTAGGAAAGTGGTCCACACCTAACCCCCGTCCCCATGGTCCACTCCCCGGAAAGGACATCATGAAAAACAAACTCCGTTCATCCTTCAATTCCAGACAGTACATGGTCTCTTCAGACTTTGAGGTGTTCTACTACTCCGACAAGGACTTTAAGACCTTAAGCCCCCACTCCCACGATTACTACGAGTGTTACCTGTTTATCGAGGGCGATATCACCATGGAGATATTTGCAGGTGGCGCTGTACAAAAGCAGAAGATGTCTCCCGGAGATCTGATGCTGGTGCCCCCAGGGATCATGCACCACGCAGTCATGGACGATCCCAGCAGGAACTACAGAAGGTTCGTGTTCTGGATCAGCAGGGACTGCTGCGAGAGTCTTACCCAGGAATCCATAGACTACATGTACCTTATCCAGAAGGCAGAGGCCTTTCACAAGTACATCTATCATCTGCCACCAGCCCAGTTTCACCAGGTAGAATCAAGATTTTTGCGGCTCCTTGAGGAAATTTCCAGTGAAAGATACGGCTCTGACGCTGCAAGACACCTGTGCCTCTGTGACCTGATCCTTACCATCAACAGAGTCATCTATGATGAGGAGCACAAGGAAAGCGGACAGGATGAGCTGTCTCTTTTCCAGAACATCCTCTCTTACGTGGAAAATAACCTTGAAGACGTTTTGTCCCTTGAAGATATTGCAGGGCAGTTCTTTGTCAGCAAGTACTATGTGGCCCATCTGTTCAAGGATACTCTGGGGATTTCCCTTCACCAGTACATAATAAAAAAGCGCCTCGCCGAGTGTCGAAACGCCATAACCAGTGGAGAGTCCATCACCTCTTCCTATGAGAGGTTCGGATTTCGGGACTACTCCAGCTTTTTCAAGGCCTTCAGGAAGGAATATGGTATGTCCCCAAAGGAATACCAGAGTCTTTACGGTCGCGGCCTTTCTCAATGATGCTCTTCCATTCCGGTGAAAAAATATAGTACCCGATCATACAGATCATTCCAAAGAGGAAGGAAACAGGGAAACAGAACATTATATATGTTCCATCATAGAACCTGTCTATTATGTAGGCTGTTGGGATCCTTACTGCCCACAGCATCATCAGATTGATGACTGTTGTAAATTTGACCATACCAACGCCGTTCACCACGTTGGAGATACTGTTAAATACAGCGTAGCACCACTGGGATATCAGCACTGCCACCACATATCTGCTGGCATATAGAAGTACCTTTTCGTCCTGAGAAAAGAACCTTAGGATGGGCATTCTGAAACTGATAAATATCATACCAAGTGCCAGTGTCGCAATTCCGTTGATAGCAGGGATCAAAATATAGCCTCTCCTTAGCCTGTCGAAATTGCGTGCTCCATAGTTCTGACCTGAAAATGTGGAGGCCGCAGCAGAAACAGCTGTTATCGCAACATTTGTTATTCCTGTTATCCTGCCTGCCACTGAAGCTCCGGCCATAAACTGATAGCCCTGGGCATTGACCAGAGTCTGCATGGCCATGTGTCCAAAGGAAAACAGAGAGTTATTTAGTCCTATAGGCAGTCCCAACGCAAGGATGCTCTTCATATCATCCATATCAAGCGTTTTGGGTAAAATCGTAAACTTAAGCTCTGGAAATTTCTTTTTAATGTAAAAGATACTGACGATCCAGGACAGGAACATGGATGAGCTGGTAGCAATTGCTGCTCCTGCCACATCCATGCGAAGTCCCGCAACAAACAAAAGGTCCAGAATGATATTGGTGGCGCAAGAGACCACTAAAAACCAAAGGGAAGCGACACTGTCGCCAAGTCCCCTCAGAATTCCGGCGTTCATATTGTAACCGATGTTTCCAAGGGCTCCTAAAAATACGAGCCTTGTATAGATAAGGGCGCTGTCCCAGACATCTGCAGGGACACCCATGAATTTCAGTATGTAGGGAGCAGCAAAAAAGCCAATGATTGCAATAGGTATTCCGCTTAAGTACACAAAGCTGGTTGCAGCTGCAGAAAGCTCAGAAACTTTCTTTTCATCCCCGGCTCCTATGCTCTGTGACACCAGGATAGATACTCCTGCACCAATTCCAAGGAACACGCAAAGAAGCACCTCAACTGGCTGAGCACTGGTCCCAACTGCAGCCAGAGACCTGTCTCCACAATAGTAGCTCACCACAAGTGTATCCACTGTAGTGTACATTTGTTGCAGAATATTTCCAATAACAATCGGTATTGCAAACAGCAGTACATTTCGTATAATACTGCCCTTTGTCATATCTACCTTTTTTCTTTGATCTTTAGTCTGTGCCATTTAAAAAATCCTTCATACCCCACCACTATTCTCTTACCAAATTTAATAATTATCTCATGTTAATATCGACATTTTCACTTCAAAATTATGATATGATGTCATTGTGACAATGCATCGGTATTTTTATACTTTTAAGAAGCTATTCATAAAGGAGATATCATGGCGCTTCCGCTTCCCCAGGGAAAAAACTTCATAATCACCCACAGAAAGCTCTCCGGGAACTTTGAAATGCCTTCAATGGAGGTGGCTTCCGATCACTACGCCCTTGGTTTTATCATCCACGGAGATCGCAAAGTCATCACGCCAACCATGAGCTACGTCCTCCACGCAGGATATGTAAATGCCATTGCGCCATTTCTCTATCACAGGACAATTCCAGCTTCCACTGACTATTACGAGAGTTACCTCATCAAGTTCTCCCCAGACTTCGTTTCAGACTTTAACGCCGCTTTTGGCTCCAAAATCCTTGATAGTATCTTCAAACATCCACCCAAGCACTTTTCAGAGGAAGATGAGAAAAAGATATTTGGCCTTGCTGAAATTTTACTGGAAATGTACGATGCCCAGGAAGCTACCGGCCTTCCGGCCGATGCTGCCACTCTTTTCAAACTCAAGAACCTCCTGTACACGATCCTTAGCTTTATCGCAGACAGGGGTATTGACGACACTGAGAAGTCCATAGTGCACACTTCCCCGCTTTCAGAGCCCATCATGGAAGCTGTCTACTACATGGAAAAGAACTACAAAAAGCCCATAAAGATCGAAGAAGTCGCAGCAGTCTCAGGCTACTCAGTATCATATTTCTCCAGAATATTTAACTCCCAGCTGGGTCACCCATTTTCTGAGTACCTTTGCATAACCAGACTTAAGCATGTTCAGAACCTGCTGCTCACCACAGACATGTCAGTCACCGACATCTCCTTAGAATGCGGCTTTTCCTACCCAGGCAACATGACAGCATGCTTCAAAAAAGAATTTGCTATGACACCGCTCCAATTCAGGAAACGGCAACGAACCAAGAAATAAAATACGGGGGTGGACCATGGGACGGGGTTAGCAAGCCCCGTGGCTTGCTAACCCCGTCCCCATGGTCCACCCCTGTGTCTTGTCACTTAACGTGGGCTGTATAGAAAGTGTGGAGACGGTCGATGTAGTCGGGAGCTTCGTCGTAGACTGCATGGCCGTAGCCGTCGTAGATGTAGATGTCGCAACCGATGCCCTTTGCGAGTTCTTCTGAAAGGGTATAGTTAAAGACCTGATCGTTTCTGGCGCCAAGGACCAGGGCCGGGCACTTGATTGTGCCTAGCCCCTCTGTGTTGTCAAAGCCATAGAGGGAATTGGCCAGAATCTTGAACTTGTCTAGTTCTTCCTGAGAGACAAGGCGTGCCATGGTTATAAAGGCATCCCTGTACTTGTTTACAAAGTCTGCAGTATATACTTTGTCGGCAAAGGCCAGCATCAGATCTTTGCAGGTGTCCTTGGTAGCAAGGTCGATCCAGTTTTTAACAATCGCCTCTGACTCTTTGGTTGCCCTGGGGGTAGTTGATCCAAGGACGATACTGTTAACTATCTCGGGATGTCTTATGGCGATCAGCTGCACCATGATAGCTCCCTGGGAAGCGCCGTAGAAGTTAACTTTAGTAAGTCCCAGAGCCTCTATTGCCTTTGCAGTATCATCTGCCATCTCTTCCAGGTTGTAGGTATCTGGAAGGTTCTTTCTCCTGTCAAAAACATAAATGTCAAACTCATCGGCAAAGGGCTTGTACAGCGCTGCCACTGCAGGCGCTGACTCCATTACACTCTTTATGCTAAGTCCCGGAATAATCGCAAGAGGAAATCCCCCTTCTTTTCCGCATCTGAAGTAATCCATCTCTATATTGCCGGTTTTAACAGTTTCGATTGCTATACTCATTTAACAAATCCTCCAAGTATACTTAGATGTTCGCGCCCTTGTCATTATCTACCGTCTCTTTACTAACTCCCAGAGCCTTCTCTTCATTCTTGATCTCCCAATGGATCAGGAATGTAAGAGTAGCCCTAAGAGCAATGATAGCTCCCAAAATCCCAAGCTCTGCCCAGTCTCTTACAACAACAGTCCTAAGCACCTCACCTCCAAGCTTAAATTCAAGGGCAAGAGCAATTCCCTGGGCCAGCTCCAGCCTTATGGAATCATCCTTTTTAAGCCAGAAGATAAAGCTCTTAATGGCAGTAAAGACCAGTATGCATATGCCAAACATCTCAAGCAGGAGCGTTGAAAATTCAACAAAATACCTTAGTATACTCTCAGCATTCTGATAAACAGCTTCCATAAGCAGATCTCCTTCCGGAAAAGAGTTATCGTTTAACCATTATATTTTGCTATATTTTTGCGTAATCTGGTGCAACTCCTTTTACGTCCAGCTCACAGGTAAAAATGCATCCGTCAAACTCACCATCCAGGCCATCTCCTGAAGATGTGATATAAAGAGTCCTCATATCCTCTCCGCCAAAACAGCAGGACGAAGTGTGTTTTGCAGCCACATCGATCCTTGCCAGGAGCTTTCCGGTCTTTCCATCTCTCTTTTCAACCCTGCTGCCATCCCACACTGCCAGCCACAGATTATCCTCAGCATCTATAGTCATGCCATCAGGCACTCCGTCTTCCACAGTAAAAAGAACCTGTCTGCCTCCGATATTTCCAGTCTCCACGTCATAGTTATACACAAACACAGCGTGCTCAAGAGAATCTGAAAAATAGAATTTGGTCCTGTCAGAGTTCCAGGCCATTCCATTAGATATCTTGGTGTCTGGCTGAATGCAGGTCACAAGACTGTCCACATGCCCAACACGAAGCGACGCATCGTATGAAAAGAGCGCTCCCTCCGCCTCATGGACATCATCTCTTACCGATGCTCCAAAAAATATCCTTCCCTCAGGATCTGCCTTGGCATCGTTGGATCTCCAGTAGGGCTTATAAGCCTTCCTTAAATCCTTGGCGAGCCTCGCCTTGCCATTTTCATAGGAGTAAAGCCCATCTGCTGCTGCCAGCAAAAATCCCTCTCCATATTTAAGCGGGATCGCTGCACCCACAGGCTGACCCAGATCAAACTCTGTCTTCTCTCCATCAGCAGAAAGGGTATATAACTTGTTCTGCGTTATATCCACCCAGGAAAACCTTTTAAACCTTGGGTCATAGTATGGTCCCTCACCCAGGGCATATTTTGTCTTATCAAAAACCTTCGCAGTATATGTCTTCATAATCCTCTCCAAAAGATTCCTCTTTTTCTAATTTTACCATATTTCCTTCCCCAACTTAATAAAACCAGGCTATCTTCCCCTTCGTTCAGAGAAAAAAACAAGAGCCCTAAGGCGCAGCGTCTTAAGGCTCTTGAAAATAGATATTATCGGATTCCAAGAAAGCTCAGGCTTTCTTAGAAGCAGTTGCAAGACTTACAACCACATTTACTGCAAGAGCAACAAGGAATGCAGGAAGAAGTTCGTAGATAGCAAATGCTCCGCCGAGCTTGGAAATTCCAAACTTCCAGATGAATATCATGGCACCGCCTGCCACCATACCTGCCAGGGCACCCTGAAGGTTAGACTTCTTCCAGAACAGGGAAAGCAGAACAGCTGGTCCGAAGGCTGCACCAAATCCTGCCCATGCAAAGGATACGATCTGGAAGACCGAAGAGTCAGGATCCCTTGCAATGAAGATAGCTATGATCGAAATAAGGACTACAGTGATCTTGGCTACCTTAACCTGTGTCTCGTCGTCAAGTTTCTTTTTACCAACAGCCTGAATAAGGTCGGATGAAATTGCTGATGCTGATGCAAGGAGCTGTGAATCTGCTGTTGACATGGTAGCTGCAAGGATACCAGAAAGGATAATACCTGCGATGATAGCTGGTACAATGCCATAGGTACTCATAAGGTTTGAAATGTAGATGATGACTCTCTCTGCATTACCGCTTCCCTCAAGAACAGGGATCTTACCAGCTGCGCTCATGGCAAGACCGATAACACCAATTGCAAGAGCTACAAACATGGCAATAACAACCCATACACTTGCCACTCTTCTTGAAATGCCAATCTTTTTCTCATCTTCAATAGCCATGAAGCGAACAAGAATGTGAGGCATTCCGAAATATCCAAGTCCCCATGCAAGCATTGAGCAGGCTGTAAGAGCTCCATAAGGGCTAGAAGTCTTGCTTACAGGGTCATAGAGCTCAGAAATACTAAAGTAACCAGGAAGTGACTTGGCATTGTCTATTACTGCCGAAAATCCGCCAGCCTGTGAAATTCCAAAGAAAATAACAAAGATAAGTGAAACTGTCATTGCGATACTCTGCACAAGGTCAGTCATGCATACAGCCTTAAATCCGCCCAGTGAGCAGTAAAGCGCAATGATGATGGCACTTACGATCATGGCAAAGAGATAATCTACGCCAAACAGTGTGTTAAAGAGCTTACCGCAGGCAGCAAAGCCTGATGCTACGTAAGGAATAAAGAAGATAACTATTATGATGGCAGATATAAGGGTTATAATCTTTTTGTCGTCCTTATATCTTGCTGCGAAATATCCCGGAATGGTGATAGCCCCAAGCTCCTCTGTCTTCTTGCGAAGCCTAGAAGCTACAAAGAGCCAGTTGAGATATGTTCCGATGGCAAGTCCTATGATAGTCCATGTTGCATCTGCCATACCAGACAGATAAGCAAGCCCCGGGATTCCAAGAAGCAGCCAACTGCTCATGTCGGAAGCCTCCGCACTCATGGCTGCCACAAAAGGTCCAAGCTTTCTTCCGCCAAGATAAAAATCACCTGCATCGTCGTTACCCTTGGAAAAGATAACGCCAATGAGGATCATCATGGCAAGATACAATACAATTACTATACCCAAAATGATCTGTGTTCCCATACGTTCCTCCGATAATATTTATGTGTTTTTAATACGTTATCACATCAAAGTGATAAATTCAAGCTTGAATTCTCGCAACTCGTCGAATTTTAATTGCAGCCTCTATACACTTATTCAACGTTTTATAGTATAATTTTTAACATATGAGCCTTGACTATAATATTTTTCTTGAAGTAGCGGTAATCCCGCTTGACATAGCTCTTTTCGTATACCTCTTATTACGCTATACTTCTCCCACAAAGGTCAATATAGCATTCCGAAGGTTTACTTTCGCTGTTATGATAACAACTATTTTTGATGTCGCAACAGCGATCGTTTCCAGCGCTCATACGCTGGTCTCAAATCCGGTCCACTATTTTTTCAACATGACCGATTCGGCACTTGCCTCGCTGTCAGCATTTCTCTTTATCTATTACATATATGCATACTGCACCATGAATCAGACTGCTTCAAAGCTAAGAAATCTGATGAACTACACCCTTTTGGCAGTAAACTACCTGCTGCTTTTGACCAATCCCATAACAGGCTGGGTATTCACCTACGATGAAGCAGGCAATTATATTCATGAATTTTTGTTTATTCCGGTAGCATATGGTTTTCCTATCCTCTTTTTTGTGATAGCAAGCATCTATATGGTAAGGCACCACATGATGTACAAAAGGAGTCAGCTGATATCAATGCTACTGGCAATTTTGGTCGCAGGAACCCTTTTCTTTCTTCAGATGCTCTATTTTGACAACGTGCTGATCACCTTCTTCATAGCATCCATTGGGGTTTTGGTCATCTTTCTCTCCCTTGAAACCCCTGAATATCTAAGATTGGTGCAGGCAACCGCTGAACTGAACGAAGCAAAGACCAGAGAAGCCATCCTGGAATCCAAAGAACGCCTTTCAAGAGAAGTCATGCTGGCTCTCTCAAAAGCAGTCGACGCCAAGGACCACTACACCAACGGTCATTCCACCCGTGTCGCAGAGTATGCAAAAGAGATTGCAAAACGCATGGGCAAAAGCGATAAAGAACAGGAAGAGATATACGAACTGGGTCTTTTGCACGACATCGGCAAGATAGGCGTATCAAAAGAAATAATCAACAAAGAGGGACGCCTGACTGATGAAGAATTTGATGAGATAAAAAAACACACCATCACTGGTTGGGAAATATTAAAGACAATAACCGAGATTCCCTGGCTCTCCAAGGGTGCAAGATGGCATCACGAAAGATATGACGGAAACGGTTATCCGGACGGTCTTAAGGGAAAAGAAATCCCGGAGGAGGCAAGAATAATCTGTTTGGCTGACAGCTACGATGCCATGACATCCAAGCGCTCCTACTCCGTTCCCAAAAGCCAGCAGGAAGTCAGAGCTGAGATTGTAAGATGCAGCGGAACTCAGTTTGATCCTGATATAGCCATTTACCTTCTGGAGATGATAGATGAAGACACTGAATTTAAACTCCACGGAAATCTGACATAAGATCACTTAATTATCAAATTTTGAAAAAGTAAGGAAGAAATATGCGAAACAAAAATGTTCTTTTCATAACACATGCAGCAGCAATAGGCGCCATCTACGTGGTGCTGACACTTCTTGCAAACGCCATGGGCCTTGCCAACTACGCCGTTCAGATAAGATTTTCTGAGGCACTTACCGTGCTGCCACTTTTCACCCCAGCTGCAATCCCGGGGCTCTTTGTTGGATGCGTTTTAAGTAACATCCTGACGGGCTGCCTTATGCCCGACGTAATATTTGGCTCCATCGCAACCCTTATAGGCGCCATCGGAACCTACATCATCAGCAGGAAGGCCAAAAGAAATATCGCCAGGTGGCTTGCTCCCATCCCGCCTATCATTGCAAACATGCTGATCGTACCCCAGATCCTTATAAGAGTCTATCACCTGTCCGGAACACTTCTCTTTTTCACAACAACTGTGGGCCTTGGAGAAGTGATCTCATGCTTTATCCTGGGAGAACTCCTTATCTACGCCCTTAGCCCCATTGCCAGTAAGCTCTTTTCAATGGACCAAAACTCATAGAGCTAAGCGCGCAAGTTCCTCAAAACTAATATTCTGATCCGGAGTAAAGTCCTCTGAATCCATGTAATTGTAGATGGATGTCAAAAGAGCTCTGCACTCCGGATATTTTTTTAGCCTGTGAAGCCCCATGGTTGAAACAAGTACCCTGCCCTTTTCACAGTTAAATTCAAGGAGCATTCCCATGTTCCTAAGATACGCATAGCTGTCAAGGACAGTCACTATGCTCTTTATCCCATCAGGAAGTATCAATGCTCTCTGAGAACTTTGGGCAAACCACTGATAGTCTGAATGAAAGCTTGTGGGGTAGTCCTTAAACAGCGGATGCTCACTGTCTATAAGAAGTCCCATGCTGCCCTCCTGGGAGCTGAAGGTTCCAACAGACCAAAAGTCCGTGGTGAATGTGGACTTAATGGAGGATGGCAGGCTTTCTTTTGTGGGATCTGGCGCAAGGAAAACGCATCCGCCTCTTTTAAGTATTTCTTTTGCCCCTGCGTCCATGATCCTGCATTCATAGATGCCAGAAGGTTTTCCTGGTTTCTGGGAATCTGCAGTGTAAACATATATCCTGTAGCTGTTTTCGTATCCTGCAAAAGAAACCTTCAAGGTCAGGGCACTGTTTCTTTTAAGATTAAGGCCTGACAGGTATAGCCTTATCTCTCCAATATCAGTAAGCTGACCCTGGGTAGCAGTAATCTCAGGGTAATTGTCCTTGGTAAAAAGAGAAGTCTCCCCATCCAAAAGGCAGGCCTTGAGCCTTCCAGTGATATCGCCTTTTGAGTAGTTAGAAAGGCGCACAGTAGCTGCCAAAACCTCGCTGTCAGTGTAGCAGTACTTTTCAAGGTAAACTAAGGGAAGGACCTCGCCAAAAAAGCTCTTGAACCTTACGGGATCCGCAAAGCTGTAGGGCTTTGGCTTAAGATGAGAGTTCATCATTCCCACAAGAGCTGTTCCCTGGCCTGGAAAATCCTGAAGTCCAAGCAGGGATATTCCGCTGTACTCCTGGGTCCTGCGGGCAGCCTCTACCTCTTCTTTGTAGGACAAAAGAGCCAGTTCCCCAGTAGCTTCTACCCTTTTCTCCCAGGTATCAGAAAGGCCTTTCTTTTTTACATTTTCTTTTATGAGTTCTAAGTTCTTAGGGCTTGTAACTCCCTTAAAATCCTCTATTTCCTTAAAGTCAGGAAGCACCTCATACTGACCCACCTCAAAACTAAAAATGGGCTTATGGTACTCCTTCCTGATAGCTAAGACAGTGTCGTCATAGCTGTGCCTTGCGTCTGGATAATCGTTATTAAGGTACCCTCTCATACCATCAAACGTAGCTCGCATGGGCTTGTCCTTATACCAGGAGGCTGTGTAAAAATCGCTGCCAGGATCTGCTCCCTTTTCGCCGTAGAACGGGTTTGACGAAAAAGCAAAGAGCCTTGTGGCATCTGTTTTATGGCAAAGGTCAAGGAGCCTGTCTGATACTGCCATTCCATCTTCGCTGGCCTGCAGCTCATTTCCAAAGGCAAGCATCACGAAGGATGGATGGTTTGCGTAGGTCCTAAGGATCTCCAACAGTTCTTTTTCATAGTAATCTGCTGCTTTCAGGTCTGAAAAAGCATCCCTTGGATTCCAGTGGGAAAGCTCTGGCTGCATCAGCATTCCAAGCTCATCTGCCGCTGTAAAGGCCACCTCCGGCGGGCAGTGGGAATGGAAGCGAAGGCAGTTCACGCCGTAACCCATGTAGGTCATTATTATCTCTTTCCAAGAGTCCACCTCCATAGGCGGATGGCCAGTCTCCGGGTACACAGCGCAGTTTGCCTCACTTCTAAGGAATACCCTTCGGCCGTTTAGACGCAGCTTCCCATCCACATCCTCAAAAGATCTGACCCCAAATGCATCCTCGTACTCATCGCAGCCTACCAGCTTTGCATTAAGATGGATCAGCTTTCCCTCTGCCTCGTCCCACAAAAGCTCTCCTGGCACTTTGGCTTCAATGCTTGTTCTTACACAGGTTTCACCGTCTCTGCAATTGACATGGATTTCTTTATCAAGAGACAGTTCTTTAAAAGATAGAACTAGTTTCCCTTCAAAGCCTTCCTTGCTGTCAATGTCCGCCACCACATCAAGGATCCAGCGGGTCTTGTTTTCTCCCTGATCCGATGCTTCATCACTATCCCATCCAGCGCATCTAACCGGGTAAACCATAACTTTTTTAATAAACGTATTTTCTTTTTCAAAAATCCCAAACTCCCCAATTACGCCATTCCAGTTGGTCTGGGTTTCGTCAGTGGCGGCTGAGGAATAGATAATGTTGTCATGAGGGAGGCCTTCATAGCTGTTATCTGATACAAGCTCAATGACAGAGCCCTTCCTTAAAGCGCCTGTAACCTCAAAGACGTAGGGCGTTGACAGGCTCCCTGATAAAGCTGGAACATTCCTGCCATCAATCTTAAGTTCTAAAACTCTTGCCCGCTCTGCCTTAAGGAAAACCCTTTTGTCTTCCGATATCTCTTTATCACACACTTTGGAAAACACAGCCTTCCCCTCATAGGTGTGATTTCTGGTAAGTCTTGTGGCGATGGCCTTTGCAGCAGAAAGAACTTTGTTTTCCACATAGTTATCATCCTGGTGGAGCTTGCCCTTTATGCTGTCTTCGTAGCCTATTTCGTTTGTATCAAGAGTTCCGGGCAGGATAGCGCTGTGCATGCTCCCATCTAAGAGACGGACGCCCCACTTCCCGGACAGGCTAATAAAATCCCTCATCATAACTTCCCCATTATTTACACAGTTTTTCGTAAAGTGCTGCCAGCTGGTGATTTTTATCAAGGTCAAGAGCCTTTGAAAACCACGTCTTAGCCTCATCTTTTTTGCCAAGTCCCAAGTTTCCAAGACCCATCAGATAGTAGCAGTGGACCTTGTTCTTCATATCCATATCAGCATCAAACACCGACATGTCTGGCATCGAAACTGCAAAGTAGTCCATCACAAACTTATCATGTACGTGATGCTCGCCGTAGTCAAGAAGCTTGTAGAACCTGGTGTTTGCGCCGTTTGTATCTTCAAGCTCACTAAATCCAAGGCCCTGGAACAGTATCATATCCGCAGGCTGATCATAGTAGTACATCATTCCTGCAGGCTCAGATTCGCCCAAAGTGGACTTTTCAAAATTCTCTTTTGCCCTGTCTCCATCTCCAAGAGCCTTGTAACAAAGGCCTAGCAGGTAATACAGGTTGTTGTCCTTGGTGCCTTCAAGCCTGCCCTCACCCAGGTTTTCAGGGTAAGAGAGAGCCTCCTCTAAAAGAGCTATGGCACCCTTTGGATCATTCTTTTCAAGGGCGTCTTTTGCCATCATGAAAAGACATATCTTAAACTGAGTTGTTATCTTGCCCTCAGCCCCTTCCCAGGTTTGGAAGTTGTGACATGTTATGGCCTTGTGGGCTTTGTCATACTGGCCGCCCAGATTAAGGAGTGTCACATACTCAGTGTAGAGATCATCCCTCTCATTGATAAGATCAATGTTTTCCTCAAATGCCCTTAGGCGCTCCGACGGCTCTTTTCCAAGCCTAGCATACAGCTGATCAAGCTCAAGGAACACCCTTGCATCCTTTTTATCAAGTTCAAAGGCTCTTTCCATGCACTCTTTTGCCCTCTCCTTGTCTCCGCGCTTGTTGAAAAGAGCTATAGACAGATTTCTAAGAACTGTTGGGAAGGTGTTATCAAGATCCTTTGACCTCTCCCATAAAGCTATAGCTTTGTCGTAGCCCAATTTGTCATAGTAAAGGCATCCCAGATAGTAATAGGCTTTTGACGCTGCAGGGTCAAGCTCTATGCACCTTGTAAGGGCCTGCAGATCCTCAAGCTTATTAGGGAAGCAGTACCTTGAAGGAGCATTCTGGGCTTTTATAAGAACTTCCTTCGCCTCGGTGCCGTGGCCCTGCTTGTCCAGATAGTAAGCCAGGTAGTAGTACTTAAGCGGGCTCTCTTCCGGGCAGTTTTCAAGTATAAGGACAGCCCTCTCATAGAGTCCGTACTCTGCAAAGTCCCTGGCTGTCTGCAGGTAATTTTCAATATCCCCGGTTACCTGCTCCTCGACGTAGCTTCCATCTATTTCAGCCAAAAGAGATCTGGACACAAAATCAAAGGCATCCACCTTAATGTTCTCCTTTAAGTATCTTGCTGCCTCTCCATCTCTTCCAAGAAGGTCAAGAAGCGCCGCCTTAAGGCCCCTAGCCTTGATATTGTGGTTGTTCTTTACAAGGCCCTTTTCCACGTGGTCCAGGGCCAGCTCATACTCTCCATTCCTTACTGCAATAACAGCCAGGTAGTAGAAGGACATCTCCTGCTCTTCACTACTCCAGGTAGCCTTGTAAAAGGCATCGTAGGCAGCATCAAATTTTTCCTGATAAAACAGCGACAGCCCGAGGTTGTAATATGCCTCACTGTCATAAGGATTCGGGTTTAGAATAGTAAGTCTTTCTATCGCCTTTTCAAAGTGCCTTTGCGCCTTCTCAAACTCTCCTCTTCTAAGAAGCAGCATTCCGTAGGCGTTGTTTATACGGATGTCTCCATTGTCTCTCTTAAGACCTTCAATGTAGTAATCATCAGGAAGGTAAGTAGCATGCCTGTACTGCTCAATGTGAAGGCCTGTAAGATAAAGCTCTTCATTTGTAAGGATATCCTCTGGAGCCTTTGCAGCCTTGGCAGGCTCAGCAAGCTTTGGTATACCGTAGTCTTTCTCCTGATAGGATAGCAGCTCTTTTCCCTGACTAAATACCAGGATCTTTACCTTGTATCTGTCTGCTCCTTTGGCATCTATACTGGTTTCAAACACCTCTTCGGGAGATAAGTTTTTCTTTTCTCTGAAGATCTCTTTTCCGCCATCTGTTATTACAATCTCAGCATCTTCAAGTGGCCTTGTTGCATAGACCTTTGCATCTATCTTATCTTCAGAAACCTCAAGATTTACCGCAGCGTCAAGACAAGCGTTCTTAACATACCCTGCCTTCTTGTAGGGCATAAAATACTGTTTGAATTTCTTTTCCTCATAGGGCTTAAGCCAAGCAAAATCCGGCTGATTGTCGCAGTACATGCCTGTCATCAGCTCAATGTATGGGCCGTCCTCATCGGTGAGGTTCCTATCCCAGGCCCTGCCAAAATCGCCGCATCCCCAGGTCCACTGCTTCTTGCCAGGAGATATGTGGTGGTCCGCAACGTGAAGAAGTCCTGCCTCCTTGCCGTAGTCGTAGCCGCCCACAAAATCAAAGTCAGAGTGCTCAGCCATGTAGGACGTGGGAACTGGAATGTTCTTGTACCTTGAAATATCCACTCCTGCGCTGTAGTCGTGCTTGTAGTAGGTTCCGGTTGCGATGGGAAATCTGGAGACAGCTCTTTTGCCGTGGTCGTAGACCGAATGCACATCAGGCGGGAACACAGACTGGGTGTTGTCGTTAACTGAAACCGCAGGGTTAGCCCACCACAGGAAGGTCTGGGGAAGCGGTGTCCTGTTGTAGAGCTGGCCGTCGATCTCAATGTAGGCCCTGTCCGGGAAAAGAGTTATCGTGGTAATCACCCTCGTTCCGTACATCCTGTCCACATCTCCAAGAAGAAGGCTCATGGATCCGTCGGCATTTTTCCTGATCTTATGCTCCACCTTCATGTAGGTTGTAGGCCTGTGGTGTTGGGGCCAGTTAAACTCTATGCCTCCAGATATCCAGGGACCTGTAAGCCCAACAAGCGCCGGCTTTATCACATGGTTATAGTATACAAAATCATAGTCATTGGTCTTGTCATAGGCCCTCTGGATCCTGCCTCCAAGCTCCGGCATCACCATGACCTTAAGGTATTTATTTTCAAGGAACACAACGTTCCAAATCTTATCCTGTTTCTGCCTGCTGATCTTGTTTGTGGCAGGGTAAGGGTAGATTTTACCGCTGCTGCCCTGATAAACTCTTTTTTCTAGAAACATAGGGTTTATATCTGCTTCCCCAACTTCATAGGTTGGGATCTTTACCTGTTCTTCCCAGATCTTTACTGTATCCATAACTCTCTCCTTGGGACTTATATTTTGGTCAAAGCCATAAAACGAAGCATCATTATATCCTCAGAATAAAATGAACAGGTCTCTTTCTCAATTGAGAAACTTGCTCTATAATATAGAAAAATTGCTCTTTGTTCTGAGGGGATATTTATGTATACAACAGAAGATAAAATCAGCGACAGTTCACAGTATTTCTTTCATACTCCAACAGCTCAGGCCATTGATCTTTTTCTGTATCCAACAGTGATAGGAAGGTTTGAATATCTTCCGGGATACTCCCTTGAAAGATCAAGATATGACAGCTATCTCATCATTCTCATAGAAAGTGGAACTATGGAAATATTGCTTGATGGTAAATATCAGCTTGCACAGAAAGGCGACGTGGTTTTGCTTGATTGCTACAATCCCCATGCCTACAGAACAGGCACTGGCTGTGAAACTACCTGGCTTCACTTTGACGGGAAACTCTCCAAAGGCTACTACGAGCACCTTTCAAAAGAGTTGGGAAACATCATAACTGTTTCAGGCTTCAGGGAAATTCTGCGGACTCTTTCTGATCTCTTTTCATCATTCTGTAAAAGGGACCTGAAGCCAGAGGCCCAGATGAGCATCATGATAGGAAACCTTCTCCTTTCGCTGTTTGACCACACTTCCACTGGTGCAGCGTCAGCCTCTGATGGCATAAGAAAAGTCACCTCCTACCTTACGCAGAACTTTTCAAAAAGCATCTCCCTTGCGGAAATGGCTAACATGGCAGGGCTTTCCCTCTATCATTTCACCCGGAAATACAAAAAAGAAACCGGTGTGACTCCACACCAGTTTCTCTTATCAACCCGCATGTCTGCGGCTAAATATTATCTTTCAAACACCACTATGACTATACAGGAAATCGCACTATCCTGCGGCTTTGAGGATGAGAGCGCCTTCTGTTACAGCTTCAGGAAAAGAGAAGGTAAAACTCCAAAGCAGTTCCGCACAGGTTCTGCCATGTCTTAAGCTTTAAGGCTCTGCTTATCTGCGTACATCTCTTTATCTGCCCTATCAAATATATCCGATACAAAGCTGTCGGTTTCAGGCTGATATTCTGCCATTCCGGAAGCAAGGACCACCCCATCGCCGTTTTTCTTATTTTCAAGGACTTTACTGCGAAGCTTCTCCATTAGCTCTTTTCTCGATGAGTAATCACTTCCTCTGAGGAATGCCACAAACTCATCGCCGCCAACCCTGAATACCGGGCTGTGAACAAAGATATCGCACAGGATCTGGGCAGAAGCCTTGATATACTCATCTCCTGCAGCATGTCCCAGGGTATCATTTATCATCTTTAAATTGTTGGAGTCGCATACAACCAGTGCAAAGTTCAGATAATCCATGCCATTGTCGATGTTTGACTGCACTGATTTCTCAAGTTCCTTGTAGGCAGTCTTGTTTCTGACTCCAGTCAGCTCATCGCGTCTTGCCAGCTCTTTTTCTGTCTTCAGAGCTTTCATGTGCCGCTTCTCACGCTTGATCACCTCGTCAATATCCTCAACGCCAATGATCAGATGCGTACCATCACTGGTCTTTCTGGCAATCATTCTGGTATATCTGGATTTGCCATTTACCATGATACGATAGTCAAGGCTGCCATCCTTGTGCTCTTCAAGCATTGAGAGAAGATTGTCTTTTGTAATAAACTCAGACACCTGATCCTGATCCTGCCTGTGAACAACCTGAGTGATATTATCAAGGGATTCCTTAAAGAAATCCTCTCCTGACTTGCTGATCTCTAATTGACCATAGAGATTATTAACTGCATAGCCAACATAGGCTGAATCTTCCACATTCACGTAGTAGATCTCATCATAGTTGGATGCAAGGCTCTCTGCGATCTGACCGAAAGTAACTGTCTTCTTCTGATTTTCTTTCTGGATCTTTTCTGCATTAAGTTCATCATCAATGTCTTTTTCATAGAAAATAAGATACCGTTCATTGGTATCCCTGGACACTGTAAATAGAAAGAACCTTGGCTTTCCATCAAACATAACTCTGTATTTGAACGAGAAAGAATGCCTGCCCTCAAGGCGCTTTAACATTTCTTCCTTGATATAAAAGCTCTTTGCATATTCCTGATCCTCAGGATAAACACAGTTATCTATACTTTCCAAAGCCTCTTTGAAGAAATCCTTTCCTGCTTCAGTAGCATTTAAGGTCAGGTATTTTGGGCTCTTGGAAAAAGAAATAAACTCGCCTGTTTCTATCTCAATGTAAAATATGGCTTCATAATCCTGCGCCATGGCATTTGCAATACTATCATGTATCTCTTTTTCTTTTTTCTCTCCAGACTGCACAAAGGAAAGGACCAGACAAATACCTATCATAAGCCCCATGGCATAGAAAGGAAGAAATGCATAGTTGATCTGCAGGATCTGGAATACTCCAAGAACTACGCTTGTGACTGCAACTGCACTGTACCTGAATTTTTCACGTCCTGTACCCTTACTTGCAACCGACAGCATGTAAA
>CAMVJI010000035.1 GCA_947167765.1 uncultured Butyrivibrio sp.
AATGGCCTTTTGACCACGCTTTTGTGCCTGTTTTTTTTCTATGTATTTTATGAAAAAGACAGGGTAAGTTACTATATCATTGCGGCGGCTCTTATGACACCGCTTCTTGAGAGTGTTCTCGTCATCTTAAACAGATTTGATGTTTATCCCTTTGAGATATATGGCAAGAATTCAGCTTTTGTGGCAACTATAGGTAATATCAACTGGTTTGTTGGATATATGTCTGTGTTTGTGCCACTGGGAATTGGACTGTGCTACAGGATGAAGCTCTTTTCAAAAGAGTTCTTTATGTGCAGTATTTACGTTCTTGTAACGCTCATGGCCCTTATGCTTCAGGGAAGTGACAGCGCAGCTTTGGTCCTTTGTGCTTCTTTTGTGGTGCTACTTTTCTTTTCCATCGCCACCAGAGAAGGATTTAGGAAGTATCTGGCTATACTGTTTATCCTTGGGCTGTCTATGGAAGGGTCCTTTATTATTTACTCAATATATGAAAAGAGATATGTCTACGAGGACAATCTTCTTTTATCCGTATGTAAGCTCCATACAGGTCTTATCCTCATGGCCTTTGTGTTTTTTATGTTCTGCATTTCAAGGCTATTTGAGGCACTTGGCTTTCACTTTATGGAAAAGACATATCGCTATATTGCAGGATTTATCGTTTCAATAATTCTCTTAACAGGAGTTTACTACGTCTTTATCTCTTTTGACCTTACTATGGGAAATGGCAGAGGCCTAATATACAGCATGTCCCTTGATATGTTTGGCAGGATGGATCAGTTTAGGAAGCTGGTGGGGGCAGGTCAGGACTGCTTTAAGGCTTACGCATACTCTGACATTGAGACTGCAGATTCCCTTCTTAATATCTTTGGGGGCAACATACTTACAAATGCCCACTGTGCCCCGTTTACAATACTTATAGAGAGAGGACTACTGGGCTTATCAGCATATGTCCTTCTGATAGCCGCATTTGTAAAAGAGATATATTTAAAAAGAAATAAGCACGCAGGAGTTATCTGCGCGCTTATCTTAGCATCATATTTAGTTAACAGCTTTGTCTCTTTTGACCTTGTGATCTCTACGCCATATCTGTTTCTGGCCATGGCCATAGGTTTGTCTATCAAAGAGATCAGTTAATTAAGATCTGGAACAGGGATGGATTCGTCCAGTTCATGGAAAAAAGTCCTGGTCCTTACAAGGCCTGCCTTGGCGTCCTTGTATTCATACAAAAAGCGCTCGCTTATGTTTTCTTCCCCATACATTTGAACACGGCCTGCGTAGGCATTAAGCACAGAAACGTAGTGTTTATCCTGATTGAACACGTTGAAGATCTCATCTTTTCTTCTTCTAGGGTGCTTGCCTGCGAATTTTCTGATGTCCAGCTGCAGATCTACAGCTAAGGGCCTTTCTCTTTTGCGCACGCTGTGAAGAAGGTCTGAATACTTATCTTCATCAATCTTCTCAAACATGTTGGTGAACTCCATACAGCAGGCATTATCTGGAAGGCGAAGCCTTACCCTGTCCTGTCCATAGACGTCCTCCACTTCAGCTACAACTGCTGGATCCAGGGGCTTGCCACTGTAATCCAAAATGATAACCTTATCCCCAATTTTGTACATAAACACCTCCTAAAATGGATGTTTCTACTACTTATATCATACCATATATCGTTATATTTTTTCTTAATAGTTGTTTTAAGTTATTTTTAGGTAACCCCTTTAGAATGACCTCATAAGATAAAACAACAGGGCACAAAAAGGAGAAAACAAAATGGCAGGATTTAAGGATGTGTTTCAGAGAATAGAAGTAAAATATCTGCTATCCGATAGGCAGTATACCGAGCTACTTAAAAGGCTGGAGAACATGGCAGCCATCGACAGCTACGGCAGAACCTCTATCTTAAACATATATTTTGATACACCGGACTTTAAGCTGATCGAAAGATCCCTTGAAAAGCCGGTATATAAAGAAAAGCTAAGGCTTCGTACCTACGGAGTTGCAAGTGATGACACAAACGCTTTCATTGAGATAAAGAAAAAATACAAGGGCGTTGTGTATAAGAGAAGGATCAACATGCCATATAAAGAGGCCATGGATTATCTTACAAAAGATAAAGAGCTTAAGGAAAGATCCCAGATTTCAGATGAGATTGACTACTTCAAGCACTTCTACAAAGGGCTTAAGCCAGCAATGGCAATATCCTATGACCGCATAGCCATGGCAGGTATCGAGGATCCGGACCTTAGGATCACCTTTGATGAGAACATCAGATGGAGAACAGAGAATCTCAGCCTGACAGAAGGTAATGTTGGAAAAGACATCCTTCTTCCCGGTCAGCACCTGATGGAGCTAAAGATAGCAGGAGCCATGTCCATGGAACTTGCAAGGATCTTAGATGAGCTTAATATCAGAAAGACTTCATTTTCAAAATATGGAAGAGGCTATATGGAATACATGTATGGCCAGACAAATGAAATGGCAATGAATGGAATTTCGCCCAAGGAAATGGAAAACAATATTGTTTCCTTTCGCAAGGCAGTATAAGGAAAATAAAGGAGATTATCAAAATGGTTACTACAGATATTATTTTTGGATCTATCATGGCAAATGGAACAATCACAGGAACAGCTTTTTTGCTGGCAACACTTTGTTCTCTCGTTATTGGCGTATTTATCGCCTTCATGTACACAATAAAAAACAGCTACTCAAAGAGCTACATAATCACACTGGCACTTCTGCCCGCAATTGTTCAGGTGGTGATCATGCTGGTAAATGGTAATATCGGCGCAGGAGTTGCAGTTGCAGGAGCTTTCTCTCTTGTAAGATTCAGGTCAGCACCTGGTTCAGGAAAAGAGATCACCAGCATCTTCCTTGCAATGGCAGTAGGTCTTGCAACAGGAATGGGTTACATCGGAATTGCAGCTATGTTTGCAGCGATCATTACAATAGCCAACCTGATCCTTTCAAATGTTAGCTTTGGAAATGGTGCAAACGAAGAAAAGACCCTCAAGATAACAGTTCCTGAAGGCCTTGATTTCGAAGGAATCTTCGATGACATATTTGAAAGATATACAACAAAAGCAGATCTTGTTGAAGTAAAAACATCAGGCATGGGAAGCCTTTATAAGCTTAACTACTCTGTAGTTCTTAGAAGCAAGGCTTCCACAAAGGGTATGATCGATGAGATGAGACAGCGCAATGGAAACCTTGAGATCAGCTGCTCAAGACCTGTTGCAGTAAAATCTGAAGAACTCTAATTCATTTATCTGGAAGATATTCTCTGTATATTCTTTGGAAGAACCTTAGGGAGTGTAACCATGAATCTTATGATGTGGTCTCCATCCCTGAGGGCTTCTATATCACCGCCGTGAGACTGGGCAATGGCGCGGGCTACTGACAGCCCTATTCCGTAGCCGCCACTCTCGCGGCTTCTTGATGAATCGGCTCTGTAGAAGCGGTCAAAGAGACGGTCAAGATTTCCTTCAGGAATAGCATCACAGGTATTGGAAACTTCAAGAATGATGTTCTTGTCTTTAGACAGCATTACGTGGATGCTCCCATTTTCTGAGGAATACTTCATGGCGTTATCAAGAAGTAGTGATGACAGCTGCACAATTGCGTTTTTATCGCCAGTTAAGTGTATACCATCCTCGATATCTACCTGATACTTCTTATTTTTTGACTCTGCGATGGCTTCGAAGGATTCAGAAGTTTCTTTTACTGAAGCACTCATATCAAAATCAGAATACACAACATGCATTCGCTCCTCGTCCATGCGGGAGAGGGTAAGCAGGTTCTTGACCAGGGAATTCATACGTTTTACCTGGTTTTTTATGCTGCCAGTCCACTCACTTTTTCCGCTTTCAAGCTCAAGAACGTCCACATTTGCGGAGATAACGGCAAGGGGAGTTTTTAGCTCGTGGCCTGCATCTGTGATGAACCTTTTTTGCTTTTCCAAAGATTCAACAACAGGAGCAACAGCCTGTCCCGAGAAAAGGAATACCAGTATGAACATGGCAATGAGAGCAAAGGCCCCAATCAAAAGGGACTGACTAAGTAGCTTATAGGCGTTTATCATCTGGGAGCTAAGGTCAGTAAAGACTATTATTCTTGAAGAATCCTCCAGATTCTTTCCTTTGTATCTGTAGGAGTGGTAAAAACCTCTCTCTTTTCCTGCGGAATAAACAGCTTTTGCATATTCCTGAGCGTTTTCTTCACTGATAAATGCCACGTGCCTTGTGTCGGTTTCTGTTACATTTCCCGAAGCATCAAATTTAACAAAGAAGTATCTGGCCATATAAGGCATTTCAGCGCTTCTTGCGTTGTTAAGGTGGCCCAAAGCTAAAGGATCACCTGGGCCCCTGAAAGGATCTTTTCCGGGCTCAAAGGTTGTATCGCCACTGCCTTCTTCGTTATGAAATTCTTCTTTTTGCATTCCCGGGAAATATCCATTGTTGTCGCACAGGATATTTAAAAGGTTGTCAGCATCACTTACCATTTGGAAGAGATTAACAAGGTTAATGACGGCGATCATGATGACCAGGATAAGAAGGAGTGACAAAGTAGCAGTTATCACGAATTTTTTTCTAAGTTTTTTTACCATTTATGGTACCTCTTTATGAAGGAAGCTCATTTATTGAGTAGCCAACGCCTCTTGAAGCCTTTATCTCGCAGGTGGCGTCAAGACTTGCAAGCTTTTTTCTAAGGTTTGAAATGTATACCCAGACAACGTTGACATCAGCTTCGCCATCTGCCCAGATCCTGTCCATGAAGGAATCTACAGATATTATCCTGCCCGGGGATGTCATGAGCATTTCCATCATCTGGAATTCTCTTCCGGACAAATGAAGGCTTTCGTGATCCGGAGTTGTAAGTTCGTAGCCTGAGCGGTTTAGTGTGAGATTTCCGCAGGTAAGGTTTGATGGCGCAAAGTCCTCTTTTCTCCTTAACATGGCTCTGACTCTTGCAAGGAGTTCTCCCATGTCAAAGGGCTTTGGAAGGTAGTCGTCTGCACCAAGATCAAGCCCTTTTATCCTGTCATCCACCTCGGTCTTTGCTGTAAGAAACAGCACAGGAGTTGAAAGGCCTTTATCTCTTATTCTTTTAAGGACCTCCATTCCGTCCATTCCAGGCATCATGATATCCAGTATTATTCCGTCGTAGTCCCCGGTAAGAGCGTAGTCCAAAGCGTCTGTTCCGTTATAAACTGCATCCACTGTGTAGTTGCTGTGCTTCAGGATGGCAACCAGGGCATTTGACAGCTCTTTTTCATCATCAGCTAAAAGAAGCTTCATATGTTATCTCCTTGCGATATAATTGAAAGTGATCGGTTAACATTAATTTTACCAAATCAAAGGTTTAATGGCTATTACGGAAAAGTGAAGCAGATGAAACAAAAAAGATTTTTAAGGACAATAGTGGCTGTACTTCTTGGCATGAGCGTTTTTCTAAATGTAGCAGCCTGGCTGTCCTGTGACTTTTCAGATTTTTACACAAACAGGATATTTCCAGTGATTACAAGGCCTTATTCAGAGCTTACTGCCAGAGCAGGTTTTTCTGTTGGGGAGATCCTTCTGATCGTATTTGTGCTGATCCTTCTTTCGTATTTGATATATGTGCTTTTAAGATTGATTCTAAAGAACAGGAGCTTTGGCAGTAAAAAAGAAATGGCACATGGACGAGGAATTCACAGCTTTATGGCAGTGTTCATGTCTTTTGTGGTGCTTCTTATGACCTTAAACTGCTTTATCCTGTACCACTGTAGTCCCATAGAAGTATCCATGAGTCATAAGGACGACTACACCATAGGGGAACTGGCGCAGTTGCGGGACTACATAGTAGAAAAGTGCAACGAACTGTCAGAGCAGATGCCAAGGGACGATAAGGGGAATGTTATTTACGACGGCGATATGAGGCAAAAAGCCAGAGATTCCATGCTTGGCCTTTCGGATCAGTATGAAAGGCTTTCTGGTTTTTATACAGTGCCTAAGGATCTTAAGTTTTCAGGCTTTATGAGCCAGCAGTACATGCAGGGCTACTATTTTCCTTTTTCCATGGAGGCCAATATAAATTCCATGATGTATATCATGAATAAGCCATTTACCATGTGCCATGAACTGTCTCATACCCATGGATACATCTACGAGGATGAGGCGAACTTTTTAGGATTTCTTGGCTGCATAAAGTCAGATGATATTGTGTTTAATTACAGCGGATACCTTGGAGTACTTGCCTACGTTAACAACGATTTTTATAACTCTGTATCTGAGGAAGAATATAAGAGCCACGTGGCCATATCTAAGAAGGTAAGGTATGACAGCCAGTTTCTTACAGATGAAGCCTGGGATGAGGTGGAAAAGAAAGCTGTGCTTGAGACTGAGACTGTGAAAAAGGCAGCAGATACATTTATTGACACAAACCTTAAGGTCAACGGAGTATCGAGCGGAAAGGCCAGTTACAGCCATGTGGTGGGGCTTCTTCTGGACTATTACAGCGAAAATCCGTATAATTAGAGCTTGTTAGAGGATTTGGGGAGGGAAAATGACCAGGAAAAAGATATTACTACCGATAATAACAGCAGCGCTTATGCTGGCACTTACAGCCTGCGGGCCTTCTGATGAAAAGCTTTCTGAGGCAGAGACTGCAAGAAGTCTTCTTGTTGAGGCAAAAAACAGTGCTGAAGAGACTTATCTTGATATATCAGATGAATCCTTAAGGAGCGCGCTTGATGAGCTGGCTGAAAAAGAAGCCGGGATTGAGGCCCTTGAATTTAAAAAGATGAATGACAAGAAGATCGATGAGGTGCTTCCTGAGATAAAAGAACTTACAGACAGCTATCAGGATCTTTTGGGAAGTCTTTCGGATACTCTTAAGTCAGAGACAGAAGTTAAGGAAGAAAAAGAAAAGCACACTGAGCTTACAGTGTACTTTGTTAACAAGACAGGTCTTAATCTTACAGAGATTGTTCTTCATGATCTGACAACTGACACAAGAAGTGATAACTTCCTTGGAGACGGCGTCAGTCTTGGAAGTGGCTATACCCTTATGGGAGTATCCCTTGATATCTACAATGATAGCAGCGAATGGGAATTTGTCGTAACTGACGAAGCAGATACGGATCATATACTCCCCTGCGATGATCTAAGAACAGGCAGCAGTGACAATCAGTCCATAATATTTAAGTATGATGCTGCTACAGGAACTGGAAGTGCCAGCTTTAAAGATGATCAGGCAGCAGATGAGCCTACAGAAGAAAGTAGTGAAGCTACTAAGGATACTTCTTCAGATAACTGATCAGTCTGCGCTGTCCATGGAAGCCCTGCAGCTTGCGCAGTAGCCATAGATCTCCAGCTGGTGCCCGGTAATCTGAAAATCAGGAATTGTTCCCTCAAGGTCATGAGCAATATCATGTAAGGGACAGGCTTTGATTGGGATCTTCACATGGCATTTAAGACATACGGCGTAGTGTTTGTGAGAGTCTCTTTTAAGCTCATAAACTGCGTTGTCCTCTGTGGATAAAATGGATTTAATAACAATTCCTGCCTTTTCAAAAGCAAGCAGGTTCCTATATACAGTAGAAAAAGCATAGGTTTCTTTTGCGCCCTTTTTATTAAGGGCGTCAAAGATCTCAGCCGCAGATAGTGGCTGTGAGGCAGAGTAAAGGACTTTAAAGATGTCTATTCTCTGTCTCGTTTTTTTTATGGTCTCCGGATAAAACTTATCAATTATTTCATCAAATGAACTTGCGTGTATTTTGCTGTTCATGTCTTTTCCTCTTATTTATCAGAACGCGATACCAAAAAGATCTACAAGCATACCAGCTATAGTACCAACAAGGAATAATAAAATTGTGATATTGATGTTCTCTTTTTTCTCAGAATTAACTCTAAAGAGAACCAAAAGTCCAATACCTGCGCCTACGAAAAGGCCAGACATCATAGTTCCAAGTGTTATCATCTGATCCATGTAAAGGGTTGTGATAAGAACTGATGGCGCACAGTTTGGAATAAGTCCGATAAGTCCTGCAAGTATATGGCTGATTATAGGATTGGTCTTAAGAAGAACTGCAAGGTTATCCTCTCCAACAACTTCTATTATGGCGTTAAGAACAAGTGTAAGACCCAGCACAAAAAGGAAAATGTGGAAGGTGTGGACAAAAGCAGACTTGGCAATTCCAAGAAGTGAAGTGTCCTCCTCATCGTCGCAGTGGCAGTGTTCCTTTCCACAAAGCTCAGAAATGCGGACAGGATCATCGATTGCTTTTCCCTTTGCTCTGTGGTGAGCGTGAACGATAAGGTCAATGATAAAGCCGGCTACGATACCTACAAGAGCCTTAAGGGCAAGGATCTTTATCATGGTTCCTACAGGGAACTGCTCTGATATAAGAAGGGGTATCATTTCATCGGATGTTGAAAGATAGATCGCAATAAGAGTTCCCAAAGTGATGACACGACCAGCGTAGAGGTTTGAAGCTGCTGCTGAGAAACCACACTGAGGGAAGATACCAATCATACCTCCAAGAAGTGGTCCAAAGTGCTCAGTTTTTTGAACGACAGATTCTGTAAACTCTGCAGTCTTGTGCTCTAAGTATTCCATTAAAAGATAAGTGATAAACAAAAATGGCAGTATCTTTACTGAGTCGATGACTGCGTCCAGTACGATATCTAATATAAGCTCCATGGTGATCTCCTTATTTGTTGCAAATGCAAATCATTTGCATTTGGATTTTGGACAAAAAAATAAGCATTAAGCGGGTGATGGGAATCGAACCCACGTATCCAGCTTGGAAGGCTGGTGTTCTACCATTGAACTACACCCGCATGGTGCTGACAAGATGTTATTTTACTTAACTTTGTGTGGTATGTCAAGGGCTTTTATGTTAAACTTTTCTTTGGCTTTGGGCAAAAGGTGAATTGCCAGAAAAAGAGCCAATTGACAATAGAAAGTACCGGTGCTATCATTTTCCTACCAAGTTGCTAGGAAAACATGGCAGCGCTCATTTACGTATTTACTTAAATGTTTTTATAAAGAAAGGAATTAAAAATGTCAGAGCAGTCTTTATTACAGGTAAAGGATTTATCAGTTTCTATCGATAACGAATTACCTATTCTTAATAACATCAATCTGGATATCAAGCCGGGTGAGACACATGTACTTATGGGACCTAACGGAGCAGGTAAGTCAACTCTTGGCTTTTCTCTTATGGGAAACCCTCACTACTGCGTAACTGGTGGACAGATTCTTTTCGATGGTCAGGATATCACAAATCTTTCTGCAGATAAGAGAGCTAAAGCCGGAATGTTCTTATCATTCCAGAATCCATACGAAGTACCAGGCATATCAATGGGAAGCTTTATCAGAAACGCATATCATGCTCAGACGGGTGCTCCAGTTAAGCTCCTTCAGTTCCAGAAGTCACTTAAGGCTGCCATGGAACTTCTTTCTATGGATGAGTCTTATGCAGACAGAGATCTCAACGTCGGATTTTCAGGCGGAGAGAAAAAGAAGGCTGAGATACTTCAGCTCCTTATGATGAATCCTAAGTTTGCAATCCTTGATGAGACAGACTCAGGACTTGATGTTGACGCTGTCCGCACAGTATCAAAGGGCATTGAGGAGTATCAGAAAAAGAAGGACGGAGCTCTTCTTATTATCACTCACAGCACCAAGATCTTAGAGTCACTTCACGTTGACTACACACACGTACTTGTAAAAGGAAGTATTGTTCACACTGGAGGCGCAAGTTTGGTTGACGAGATCAACGAGAACGGATTTGAGAGATTTATAAAAGAGGATTAACATGAGCGACAACAAGCAGATTGTGGCAGATATTGACCACAGCTTATACGATTTTAAAGATATAGAAAACGAAAAAGATTTCTACAGAATGGAAGAAGGTCTTACTGAAGAAACTGTACTTAAGGTTTCCGAGGAAAAGAATGATCCGGACTGGATGAGAGATTTTAGACTTGAGTGTTTAAAACTCTACAACGAGATCAAAATGCCAAACTGGGGCCCAAGCATAGAAGGCCTTGATATGGATAAGATCTCTTCTTATGTAAGACATAAGTCTGATATGAAGGGTAAGTGGGAAGATGTTCCAGAGGATATCAAGAACACTTTTGAAAAACTGGGAATTCCCCAGGCTGAGAGAGAGTCTCTTGCAGGCGTTGGAGCCCAGTACGACTCTGAGCTTGTATATCACAATGTAAAGGATGAGGTTGCAGCCCAGGGCGTAATCTATACAGATCTTGAGAGCGCTCTTAGAAGTGAGTATGCAGACATGATCAAATCTCACTTCATGAAGCTTGTACCACCAACTGATCACAAGTTTGCAGCACTTCATGGCGCTGTATGGTCAGGTGGATCTTTTGTATATGTACCCAAGAACGTCAAGGTAGAGATACCTCTTCAGTCCTATTTTAGACTTAATGCTGCCGGAGCAGGTCAGTTTGAGCACACACTTATCATAGTAGATGAGGGCGCTGACCTTCACTTTATCGAAGGCTGCTCCGCTCCTAAGTATAACGTTGCCAACCTTCATGCTGGCTGCGTTGAGCTTTATGTTGGTAAAAATGCAAGACTTCGTTATTCAACAATCGAGAACTGGTCCAAGAACATGTACAACCTGAACACCAAGAGGGCTCTTGTTGAGGAGAACGGAATCATGGAGTGGGTATCAGGCTCTTTTGGCTCCCACACATCTTATCTGTATCCTATGACAATCCTTAAGGGCGATAATTCCAAGATGGAATTTACAGGAATCACATTTGCTGGTAAGGGTCAGAACCTTGATACTGGCGCCAAGGTAGTACATCAGGGAGAGAGGACATCTTCAGTTATCAATACCAAGTCTATTTCCAAGGACGGCGGTATCGGTACTTACAGAAGTAGTGTAACCATTCAGAGCACAGCTAAAAAAGCCAAGGCTTCAATTTCCTGTGACTCTCTGATGCTTGACAGTATTTCAAGAGCAGACACTATTCCCGGAATGGATATAAGGACCAGCGATGCAGACGTGGGACACGAGGCCAAGATCGGAAGGATCAGCGATGAAGCTATTTTCTACCTGATGAGCAGAGGTATCAGTGAAGAGGATGCCAAGGCAATGATCGTCAGCGGCTTTGCAAATCCTGTATCCAAGGAACTGCCACTGGAATACGCAGTAGAGATGAACAACCTGATCAAGCTCGAGATGAGCGGAAACGGTTGATAAGAGGACAGATGATGAGTAAGGATTTAAATATGAAAGTCAATGTTCTGCCAGTTACCACTTACAATTTTCTTCATGTAAATGACGGCAGACTTGAGATAAAAGACATTGAACTAAAAAATAAGGCCATTTCAAGCAAGAAAGAAGTTCCTTCCGGAGTTACCCTCAAGGAAAATATTTCATTTGAAGAGGCAGGAGAGGCCTTCAGGGCCAATAAAGACAGGATCCTTTCTTTAAAAGAAGAGATGGTAAGCCCTAACTGTGAGACTGCTAAAAGAGATGAGGCTCAATCCATAAGAACCGGTATGGGAGCTGATGTGGATGCACTCCTTTTGGAAAATGGCGGAACCTGTGATGTTTATACAGTAGATGAAAATGCCAAAGTTTCAGAGCCTATCGTACTTCGTCAGGATCTTGAGGATGGCTTTACAGGTATTGCAGGTCAGGTCATTCACGCAAAGAAGGGATCAGAAGTTACAGTTATCCTGGCATATAATTCCGAGCGCAGCGCATCTGGATTTTGGGGTGTCAGCACAAGACTTCTTGCAGAGGAAGATGCCACAATAAATCTTGTTAAGGTCCAGCTTCTTGGAGATGGCTATGTTCACTTTGATGATATCGGCGGAGCATGTCTTAAGGGCGGCAAGATCAATCTGACAGTTCTTGAGCTTGG
The DNA here is from genome assembly GCA_947167765.1 of uncultured Butyrivibrio sp. Lineage (GTDB taxonomy): Bacteria > Bacillota > Clostridia > Lachnospirales > Lachnospiraceae > Butyrivibrio. The sequence continues at coordinate 11,883 of CAMVJI010000035.1, forward strand.
CGGAAAAGAGGTATTTAACGGAGCATATGTAAACCTCTCCGAAAAAGAGTCCTCTTTTTACAGTAATCTTGGTTACCTCTCAAGAGATGACCACAGTCTTGATATGAACTATGTGGCAGATCAGAGGGGCAAAAAGACTGATGCTTCTATGCAGTTTAAGGGCGTTCTTATGGGAACAGCGAAAAAGACCCTTAGAGGAACTCTTGATTTTAAGACTGGAAGTTCAGGATCTGTTGGAGATGAGCAGGAGGATGCACTTCTTTTATCAGAAGATGTGATCAACCGCACTATGCCAGTTATCCTGTGCCAGGAAGAGGATGTTGAAGGAAGGCACGGCGCAACAATTGGCCAGCTTGGAGAGGATCTTCTATTCTATATGCAGACAAGAGGCATTGACGAGGAAGAGGCTAAGAGGATCATGATAAAGGCTCGTCTAGAAAGCGTGGCAAGGCTTATTCCTGACGAGGAGATCAAACAGCTGGTAATATATTATGTTCAGCAGATTGTATGACAGGTAAGGAGAATTTATGAAGACACCTTTGGAGTGCCGTAAGGATTTTGACATCTTAAAATCCGGAGAGTACGTTTATTTTGACAATGCAGCTACAAGCCAAAGACCAAGGCAGGTTTTGGAGGCTGTTTCTGAGTTTTATAAAACAACTAACGCCAATCCTTTAAGGGGATTGTACGATTGGAGCATGGGTGCTACAGAGTGCTATGAAAGCGCAAGGAAAACTGTCGCTGCTTTTATTGGTGCCAAGACTCCGGAAGAGATCATTTTTACGAGAAATACCACAGAATCAATAAACCTTGTTGCATACAGCTATGGCCTTGATAATGTAAAAGAAGGCGATGAGATCGTCATTACAGTAATGGAGCACCACAGCAATATGCTTCCATGGCAGATGGTAGCAAAGAAAAACAAGGCAAAGCTCATTTACCTTGAGCCTGATGAGGAAGGTGTTATATCCAGAGAAGAGTACACCTCCAAGATCACAGATAAGACCAGGATCGTGGCTATTGGCCACGTTTCAAATGTTATGGGCGTTACCAATCCGGTAAAAGAGATTACTGAATATGCCCATTCCAAAGGCGCAATTGTAGTAGTAGATGGCGCCCAGTCTGCTCCACATATGAAGGTGGATGTGCAGGATATAGGTTGTGACTTTTTTGCTCTCTCTGGACATAAGATGTTAGCACCAATGGGAATTGGAGCTTTATATGGCCGAAAAGAGCTACTTGAGAATATGCAGCCATTTCTTACAGGTGGCGAGATGATCGAGTACGTAACAAGAGAAGATGCAACCTATGCAGAGCTTCCTCATAAATTTGAGGCGGGTACTGTTAACGCTGGTGATGCAGTTGGGCTTGAAGTTGCCATCAAATATATAGAAGAAATAGGATTTGAGGCTATTGAGAAGCAGGAGCAGAAGCTCACAGCTCTTTTGATGGAAGGACTTGCAAAGCTCCCTTATATCAAAGTATATGGCTCCAAGGATCCAAATAAGCACTGCGGTATCGTTACATTTAATATGGATGGTGTTCATCCTCACGATCTGTCATCAGTACTTAACGATGACAAGGTCTGCATCAGAGCAGGACATCACTGTGCTCAGCCTCTTATGCAGTTTATTGGAGCCGGTTCAACAGCAAGAGCAAGTGTGTACTTTTATAATACCGAAGAAGAGGTTAAAATATTCTTGGACAAGCTTTCAAAAGTCAGGGAGGTAATGGGCTATGGAGCTTAAGCAGTTATACAGAGAAATAGTAAACGAACACAATCTTCATCCGGTACACAAAAAAGCTATAGAGTCTCCTGATCTTGTAATGAGAGGCGTTAATCCAAGCTGTGGAGATGATATTACACTTAGCCTTAAAATTACAGATGGTGTTATCACAGACGCTGGTTATGAAGGATCTGGATGCGCTATATCACAGGCATCTGTTGATATGATGGTGGACCAGATCATCGGAAAAAATAAGGAAGAAGCTATTAAGCTTGCTGGAACTTTTATGGGAATGATAAAGGGAGAGGTCACTGATGAGGAGAGCCTGGAGGCCCTTGATGAGGCAGCAGCTCTTCAGGATGTGGCTCATATGCCAGCAAGAGTTAAGTGTGCGGTGCTGGGATGGCATACCATGCAGGAGATGCTAGAGAACCCAGAGGCGTGCGAAAAGTAATGTAGAGATTCGCGTAAAGTGAGTCACGCAATATTCGGAATTTGCGAGCAAATTCCTCATTTACGCGGCGTTCGAGCATGCGCGTAAAATGAACCATGCCGACAGACTCGAAATTTGCCTTGCAAATTTCTCGTTGTCGCGGCATTCGCCGTATAAAAACAGGTAGAAAAGTGCTCTTTTGTGAGTAAACTCCCAACGAGCACTTTCCTACCTGTTTTTGCATGGCTCATTTTACGCGCAAAAAAAGTACCATCCCCGTAGGATATACCCACGAAAACAGTACTCGGCGTGCACCGCCAGGGTCTCGAACCCTGGACAACCTGATTAAGAGTCAGGTGCTCTACCAACTGAGCTAGCGGTGCATTCGTTATTTAGAAGCTTGCGCTGTCTTAACGACAAGTGATATCTTACTACGGCATGAAGAATAATGCAAGCACTTTTTTAAAATTTTTTCAAATTTTTTAAAAACCATTGTTTCTATGCGTTTTCACAGGGGATTATTTATGGTAAATTATATGGGGAACACTGAGGAAATAAGAGGATTTCACATGATTTTTGACACTCATGCTCACTATGATGATGAGCAGTTTGATATAGACAGAGACAGTCTCCTTTTGTCCATGAAGGAGAATGGAATTGGAACTATTGTAAATATCGGTGCTAATCTGGCATCGTCCAAGACTACCCTTGAGCTTGCCCATAAGTATGATTTCATTTACGGGGCGGTTGGAGTACATCCCAGTGACAGCGCTGAGCTAAATGATGACAACTTTGACAGGATCAGACAGATGTGCGCAGATGAAAAGTGCGTTGCTATAGGAGAGATCGGACTTGACTACTACTGGCCAGAACCAGATCATGAGATACAAAAAAAGTGGTTTGTAAGACAGCTTGATCTTGCCAGGGAAGTTAAGCTTCCAGTTGTTATTCACTCAAGAGATGCTGCAGCTGACACAGTAGAGGTCCTTAAGGACAATAATGCTGGCGATATCGGTGGAGTGGTACACTGCTTTTCTTATTCCAAGGAAGTGGCCATAGAGTGCGTCAAGATGGGATTTTACATTGGAGTTGGCGGAGTACTTACCTTTAAGAATGGCAAGAAGATGAAGGAAGTGGTATCTGAGATACCAATTGAGAAGATCATTTTAGAGACAGATTGTCCCTACCTTGCGCCGGAGCCAAACAGAGGTAAGCGCAACAGCTCTTTAAATCTTCCATATGTTGTAAAGGCCATGGCGGAGATAAAGGGCATAAGTGAAGAGGAAGTAATTGATATAACAGAGCGCAATGCAAGGGCTATGTACAGGCTTAGCTAAAGCTCTTTTCACATAACAGAATGGAGAAAATATGGCGTATTTAGGAAATGCGGCCCGCACCAAGGAGGTGCTGGCTAAATACAACATGAGTGCCAAAAAGAAGTTTGGACAAAACTTCCTTATAGATAGTCACGTTCTTGAAGGCATTGTTGAGGCAGCAGGAGTTACAGATGAAGATCTTGTCCTTGAGATAGGACCTGGAATAGGAAGCCTTACCCAGTACCTGGCAGAAGCGGCGGGGAAGGTTGTTGCAGTTGAAATAGATAAGACTCTTTTACCGGTGCTTGCAGATACATTGTCTGAATATGACAACGTGACGGTGATAAATCAGGACATCCTTAAGGTGGATCTGGATGAGATAGTTTCAGAAAATGGTGGAAGGCCCATTAAGGTAGTAGCCAACCTTCCATACTATATCACCACACCGATCATTATGAAGCTCTTCGAGAGCAGGGCAAGGATCGAGAGCATAACAGTCATGGTTCAAAAAGAAGTTGCAGACAGAATGGCTGCAGGACCTGGCGGAAAGGACTACGGCTCACTTTCACTGGCAGTTGGGTACTACGCCAAGGCTGTGACAGTAATGGATGTTCCACCAAGCAGCTTTATACCGCAGCCAAATGTGGGGTCTGCTGTGGTGAACCTGTCAAGGTATGCTGAGCCAAGAGTTAAGGTACAGGATGAAAAGAGATTATTTGAGATAGTGAGAACTGCCTTCAACCAGAGAAGGAAAACGCTGTCCAATTCTCTTTCAAATAACCCGGCACTTGGGGTTTCAAGACAGGAAGTTGCAGACGCACTTCTAAAAATGGGAGTAGATGAAAAAGCAAGGGGAGAAATACTTACTCTGGAGCAGTTTGCAGAGCTTTCAGATATTTTACAAAGATAAAGCCCTATGTTAAACTAGCACTAGATATAGTATTTGATGCACCAAAGAGGAGTATATTTTGGATAAGGTCGAGTATAAGATCAGGGCTGATGAAATAAAAGCTTTGATTGGGGAAGGCAGATATGCCGACGCGGTAAAAATAGCAGATACCATAGACTGGAAGAGGGTCAGGAACGTTTCGACCCTTTGTACCATCAGTGATCTGTATAAGATAAACAGACGACTTCAGGAGAGTAGGGATATTCTCCTTATGGCCTATGACAGGCATCCAACTGGAAGGCCAATAGTTTACTCACTGTGCGAGCTTGCCATCAAGATGGGTGAGTTTGTTCAGGCTGTGGAGTATTACAAGGAATTCGTAAGGATCGCACCAAGGGATACAGGCAGATATGTCCTTCAGTACAAGCTCTATGAAGCTCAGGAAGTCAGCCTCGAAGAGAGGATAGCAGTACTTGAGGAGCTTAAAAAGCATGATTACCAGGAGAAGTGGGCTTACGAACTGGCTTACCTCTATCACAGAGTAGGTCTTACCACAGAGTGCATTGAGGAATGTGATGAGATTTTCCTGTGGTTTGGCGAGGGCAGATATGTCATGAAGGCGCTGGAACTCAAGGCGCTGCATGAGCCTCTTTCACCTGAGCAGCAGGACAGATATATCCGATACAAGCAGAGCCACGGCGGAATAGTGGATCCATCCATAATCGCAGAGAAGGATGCAGTGGGCAAGGATGAGACCAGAACTGTTGAGATCAAGCAGCCCACAAAAGAGATGCCTCCTATAACAGACTCAGTTATTGAGGCTTATGCGAATGGACAGGCAGAGGAAGAAGAGGACCTTGGCCAGACACGGGAATTTGTGCCTGGTGAAGTTTCTTTTGCTGTAAATAATACAGAAAGTCAGAGTGAAGCAGAGCGGGAAGAGCCTGCAGAGAGAGACTTTGACGAGATTGTTTATCCTCATATAAGCGAGATAAAAGAGCCTTCAGTTGACGTAAGTACATATAACACCATAAATCTTCAGGAATCATTGGCAGAGAGCCTTAGGGAAGTTATTGGAGATGAGGCCTTTGCAGGAGATAAGGAGACTTCGCAGGAACAGACAGAAGAAGCCCAGACTGGCGCTGTGCAGCCTATCACTGAGGAGATATTTGAGGACACAGGGGAAATTCCTGATGACACTGTGGTCCAGGATGAGGAGTATCCTCAGGAAGAGGAGCTTTTACCAGAAGAGGATTCTCAGGAGGAAGAGCCAGCTGCAGAGCCTGTTGGAATGCAGGAAGTGTTCTTTGACACTGACCCTAAGATGGGTATCGAGATAAAATATGGCGGAAATGGTCCTATCCTTGGGGAGGAGAAAAAGCCAGAGGTTGAAGCCGTAGAGGACGATTCTGAAGAAGAGCCTTCGGCAACTGAAGAAGCTGCAGTAGAAGAATCTTCAGAAAAAGAGACTACTCCTGTAACAAGCTCTTTTGCCTATGAAGAAAAACCTCTTGAGGATGAAGTGCCTGGAGCTGTCATTCATCCAAATGCCAACTATCAGATGCACAGTCACTTTGAGAACATGCTTTCTCAGGAGTATGACGGACAGATCTCTCTTGCAGTGGAGCCAGAGCCTGAGGTTGAGAAGCAGATCACAGGACAGATCAGCATTGCAGAGTATCTTGATAACTGGGAACAGTTTAAGAAGGACCAGCAGCAGAAGCAGCTTGAGAGAGTTAAGAAGAGAGTAGCTGACGAGACCGGAGATATGTTTGCGGACTTCGATGAGAAGACCAAGGCCGGCCTCCAGGAAAAGATAGAAAAAGCTATAAATGACGCCATCAAGAAGGAAAGCTATGAGAAGGCGTCAGGAAGAGGCAACTGGAACGTCAAGAGAGAAGACGTCATAAATGCCGCAGTAGCTGAAGTAATTGAAAACGAAAATATTGAAGAACCAGAAGAGCTTCCCAAAGATGAGGAAATCGAAGCTCAGGAGATTGCTGAGGATACATCAGTAAATGAACTTCCTTCTGAGGATGAACAGGAAGTAGAAGAAGTTCAGGAAGAAGTTGCCGAATCTGCTGATGAAGAGCATGAAGAGGCAGAAGAAGCCCAAGAGCCAGAAGAAACAGAAGAAGCAAAATCTCTGGAAGATGAAAAAGAGGCTCCTAAGACCGAAGAATCTGAGTCCGGTGAGGACGACGAGGATGAGGATGAGGAGGAAGAACCTAAGGCTGAGGCCCCAGCTCAAACGAAGGAGCCAGCTAAGAAGCCTTCAGGCAAAAAGCATATCGGAAACAGAGAGCTTGAGGAGCGCGTAAGAACCATGACTCCTG